>JBDTNR010000035.1:0-14232 GCA_039933655.1 Betaproteobacteria bacterium
GCATCCTCTATCACATCTTCAAGAACGGCTGGGAAGACAAGCAGTACATCAACGATCGCGTCTACGGCATGGAGAAGGTGAAGGAAGACGTGATGGCGAAGTGGACACCCGACAAGGTCACGGAAGTCTGCGGCGTGTCGGAAGCGCAGATGGCGAAGGTCGCCGAGATGATGGCCAAGAACCGGCCGTCGACGCTCGTCTGGTGCATGGGGCAGACGCAGCACACGATCGGCAACGCGATGGTGCGCGCGTCGTGCATCGTGCAGCTCGCCCTCGGCAACGTCGGCGTTTCCGGTGGCGGCGCGAACATCTTCCGCGGCCACGACAACGTGCAGGGCGCGACCGACATCGGGCCGAATCCCGATTCGCTCCCCGGCTATTACGGCGTCGCCGAGGGCTCCTGGAAGCACTGGGCGAAGGTCTGGAATGTGGACTACGAGTGGATCAAGAATCAGTACGCTGAAGGCATGATGACCAAGCCCGGCACCACGGTGTCGCGCTGGATCGATGCGGTCATGTACCCGAACGACACGCTCGACCAGGGTCCGAACGTGAAGGCGATGGTGTATTGGGGCCACGCTCCGAACAGCCAGTCGCGCGGCAAGGAAATGGTCGAGGCGATGAAGAAACTCGACCTCATGGTCGTCATCGATCCCTATCCTTCGGCCACGGCGGCGATGTGCGCGATGGTGCGCAAGGACGGCGTCTACCTGTTGCCCGCGTGCACGCAATTGGAGACCTCCGGCTCGGTGACCGCATCGAACCGTTCGCTACAGTGGCGCGAGAAGGTGATCGAACCGCTGTTCGAGTCCAAGCCCGACCACACGCTGATGGTGGCGTTCGCCAAGAAGTTCGGCTTCGACAAGGAGTTCATCAAGAATTACGAAATGGTGAAGGACAAGACTGGCTGGGATGAACCCACCCCCGAGTCCATACTCAAGGAAATCAACCGGGGCACCTGGACGATCGGCTACACCGGGCAATCGCCGGAGCGGCTGAAGCTGCACATGAAGAACATGTCGACCTTCGACGTGAAGACGTTGCGCGCGCGCGGCGGTCCCTGCGACGGTGATTATTTCGGTCTGCCTTGGCCTTGCTACGGGACCGCGGAAATCAAGCACCCGGGTTCTCCCAACCTCTATCAGACGTCCCGGCATGTCATGGATGGCGGCGGCTGCTTCCGCGCCAATTTTGGCGTCGAGCGCGACGGCGTGTCGCTGCTCGCCGAGGACGGCTCGTATCCGAAAGGTGGGGATCTCACCGCGGGATATCCGGAGTTCGATCACGTTCTTTTGAAAAAGCTCGGGTGGTGGGACGAGTTGACCGACGCCGAGAAAACGGCGGCCGAAGGGAAGAACTGGAAAACGGATCTCTCGGGTGGAATTCAGCGTGTGTCGATGAAACATGGCTGCCATCCGTTCGGCAATGCGAAAGCGCGCGCGGTTGTCTGGAACTTCCCGGACGGCATTCCGCAACACCGCGAACCGCTGTATTCGCCGCGCCCGGACATGGTCGCCAAATACCCGACGCACGACGACAAGAAGACGTTCTGGCGGCTGCCGACGCAGTTCAAGAGCATCCAGGACAAGAACGTCGCCGACAAGATATCCGAGAAGTTCCCGCTGATCCTGACCAGCGGCCGGCTGGTCGAATACGAAGGCGGCGGCGACGAGACGCGGTCGAATCCGTGGCTCGCCGAGTTGCAGCAGGAGTGCTTCATCGAGATCAACCCGAAGGATGCCAACGACCGCCGCATCATCGATGGTGAGTACGTCTGGGTGCAGTCGCCCACGGGAGCGCAGATTTCGGTCAAGTCGCTGGTGACCGACCGTGTCGGTCCGGGCACGACGTTTATCCCCTTCCACTTCGCCGGATGGTGGCAGGGCCGGGACCTGCTGGAGTTCTATCCGGAAGGCGCGGCGCCGATCGTGCGGGGCGAGGCCGTCAATACGGCGACCACCTACGGCTATGACGCGGTGACGATGATGCAGGAAACCAAGACGACGCTTTGCCAGGTCGCCAAGAAGGCATAGGGAGGACACGCCATGGCCCGAATGAAATTCCTCTGCGATGCCGAGCGTTGCATCGAGTGCAACGGTTGCGTCACCGCCTGCAAGCAGGAAAACGACATTCCGTGGGGCGTGAACCGCCGCCGCGTCGTCACGATCAACGACGGCGTCCCGGGTGAGCGCTCGATCTCGGTCGCGTGCATGCACTGTTCGGACGCGCCGTGCATGGCCGTGTGCCCGGTCGACTGCTTCTACCACAGCGAGGAAGGCCTCGTGCTGCACGACAAGGACCTGTGCATCGGCTGCGGCTATTGCTTCTACGCGTGCCCGTTTGGCGCGCCGCAGTTTCCGCAAGCCGGCGCGTTCGGCGTTCGCGGCAAGATGGACAAGTGCACGTTCTGTGCCGGCGGACCCGAGAAGGACAACTCCGAGGCCGAGTTCAAGAAGTACGGCCGCAACCGGCTCGCCGAGGGCAAGCTGCCCGCCTGCGCCGAGATGTGTTCGACCAAGGCGCTTCTCGGCGGCGACGGCGACACCATCGCCGAGATCTATCGCCAGCGTGTCACCACGCGCGGCAAGGGCAGCGATGTCTGGGGCTGGGGTACCGCCTACGGCCGTCCGGAGGCGCCGAAACCGGGTGCCGCACCCGCAGCGCCGGCTGCGCCGGGAGCCAAATCATGATGACGCGCGTCACCCACTGGGCGGTGATCGCGGCCGCCGCCATGGCCGCGATGATGCTGGCCGGCTGCGGCGAACGCCCGCAGGTCATCGACTACAAGCAGGGCAAGTACCAGGGCAAGCCCGACCAGCCGCCTTACGCCGCCGCGCCGTTCAACGGCAACAAGGACATGTGGGAGCGCGATATTCGCAATCGCACCCAGAGCCAGAACGAGTACAAGCGGATCGGTTCCTAGGAGAGTCGCGCATGCGCAATTCGCTCATTGCCGCCGCCCGGTCGCTGGCGCTTGTCGCAGGTCTTGCCTGCGCGTTCACGTCGTCGGCGCAATCGCCGGCGGTATCGCCAACGGAGGCCGACCAGGCGAAGCAGCAGGTGCAGCAACAGATCGTCCAGCCGGGCAACAACCAGCCCGTGTGGAACGAGGTCCGCTCGGGCGAGCCGCAATTCACCACGGCGCGCGGTCGCGAAGTCAACGTCCTGATCCAGCCAGAAGGGCAAACGTGGCGCGCCGCGCGCGTGCCGCTCGCCACCGTCGGCGGGTTCCTGTTTGCGCTGACGCTGATCGCGATCGCCGTGTTCTATGTCGTGCGCGGCCCCATCAAGGTTCGAGGGGCGGCCACCGGCCGCATGATCGAGCGATTCACGCTGGTGGAGCGCGCAGTGCACTGGTCGGTCGCCATTACGTTCACCGCGCTGGCCGTGTCTGGCCTCATCCTGACGTTCGGCAAGACGGTGCTGCTGCCGCTGATCGGCTATACGCTCTTCTCGTGGCTCGCCACGCTGGCCAAGGGCCTGCACAATTTCGTCGGCCCGCTCCTCGTGATCCTGTTGCCGATCATGATCGTCCTGTTCTTCCGCGAGAACCTGTTCCGCGCGGGCGACTGGGCATGGATGAAGAAGGTGGGCGGCATGTTTTCCGGCACGCACGTCCCCGCGGGCAAGGCCAACGCGGGACAGAAGGTGCTGTTCTGGCTGATGGTAGTGGGCGCCGGCATCACGTTGTCCGTCACCGGGCTCATCCTCGACTTCCCCAATTTCAACCAGACGCGGCAGACGATGCAGGTCGCCAACATCGTCCACATGATCGCCGGCCTGATCGGCACCATCCTGGTGACCGGGCATATCTATCTCGGCACGATCGGCATGCGCGGGGCACTCGACGCCATGCGCACCGGGTACGTCGACGAAACGTGGGCGAAGGAGCATCACGAGTATTGGTACGACTCAACAATGAAGTCGGGCAGGGTCGCGGGCGAGGGGGCGTCGCCGCCGCCGGTCCAGCACAGGACCGCGTAGCGCAACGACGGTCGTACATGCGACTGCCGAATTTAGCAGGAGGAGGAAGGAAAGCGATGAAGACGATCCGCGCGATGTTCGGGGCTGCTCTCGTGGTGGCGACGTTCGGCCTGGCCGTGGCGAAGTTGCCGCCGGCGCCGCCGATGACCGATGCGCAGAAGGCAACCGCGGAGGCGGCGAAAGCCAAGGCCGCCGCCGCCGCCGATCTCGCCAAGCAACAGCAAGTGCAAGCCGAAGATCGCGCAGCCGCGCGCTACTTCGCGGAAATGAAAGCCAAGGGCAAGGCCGTTCCCGGACCGTATGTCCAGGCAGCGGTGCCACCTGCACCTGCGGCCGCCGCTGCGACCGCACCCGCGAAAAAATAGCGCCGAAGCATCGCAACGCAAGGAGTTATTCGGGAGGCCTGCGGGCCTCCGTTTTTTTGGCCGATCGCTGCGCGAAGCCGGCACATTTTGCCCGACTGTCGCAGGCGCGATATAATGTCAGGCTTACCGGAGAGCTGGCCGAGTGGTCGAAGGCGCCTGACTCGAAATCAGGTAACGGGGCAACCTGTTCGGGGGTTCGAATCCCTCGCTCTCCGCCACACGAATCAAAGAAAGCCATTGTCATGCAATGGCTTTTTTCTCTTATGGCGCTGAATTCACGAACGCTACCCATTAAGCTACCCGGACCCGCCACGACGTAGAACGCCCGCCTGAGGTTCTGGAACACCGGTCGTCAGTCCCAATGCTAGTCGCTCTCCGAGTGCGTTGTAATCCGGATGACTACCTATCGGTGGCGTCGCGTGCGCCTCCCCGCGCGACGGGGAGTGTGCGCGGAGCGCCGCCGCCCGTCGGCGGGCCGGACTAACGCGCGCCCGATCCCGCGGGGGCCGGCGGACGGACGACGCTTGCATCCTGTCAAGCCGCACGCGATCATGGGCTGGTCGGAGCGTCATCGTGCGCCGGCATGGCGCAGGATCCGGGAGATTCCTTCATGGACGCGACGCAACCACCTGCAGCCCCCCTCGTGTTCGTCGTCGACGACGACCCCGGAATGCGCGCCGCGCTCAGTCGCCTGTTCCGGTCGGCGCAATTCACGGTGGAGGCCTACGCATCCGGTCAGGAGTTCCTCGACGGCTGCGACCTCTCGCGCAAGGCCGTCCTGCTGCTCGATGTGCTGATGCCGGGCATGACCGGCCTCGAGCTGCAGGCAAAGCTCGTCGAGCGCGGCGTCACGACGCCGATCGTCTTTCTTACCGGGACGCACAGCGTCCCGATGGCCGTGACCGCGATGCAACGTGGCGCGGTTGACTTCCTCGAAAAGCCGTTCGAGAACGAAATGCTGCTGGAGCGCGTCCGCTCGGCGTACGTCGTGTCGCGGCCGGCCGCACGCGGTGCCGAAGATGGCGAGCTCGACGCGCGCGCGAAGGCGCTCACGCCGCGCGAGCGCGAGGTCATGTTCCTGGTGACGGCGGGCAAGACCAGCAAGGAAATCGCCAGGGACTTCGCGATCAGCCCGCGGACCGTCGAGATTCATCGCATGCACCTCATGGACAAGATGCGGGCACAATCGCTCGCCGAGCTGGTCCGCATGGCGATTGCGCTCGGTGACCACGCGAAGGGTCCGGCGCAAGCGGGCTGACGGCGCGGGCGCCATTGAGGGGCACATTGCGCCGTGCGCAGGCATGCGCACGGCGCGCACGCGACGCAACACCCCGCGAGCGCAACTGGCACGGTCATTGCACGCGGGTTCCAGCAGGCGGTCCCGAAGGTCCTCTCCGGATTCCGCCTACACTTCGCGCGTCGCAGCGAATGCGCGCCGCGCTTTCGAGACCGCCTCATGACCCACTTATTCATCGTCGACGACGAGATCAATGTCCTCAATTCGTTGCGTCGCATGCTGCTCAACGTCGCTGCGGCACCGGTGTTGCCGGACCTGCACGTGTCGGTGTTCGTGTCCCCCGTCGAAGCATTGATTCACATCAACAAGCAACCCGTCGATCTCGTGATCTCCGACTTCCGGATGCCTGAGATGGATGGCGTGGCGTTCCTCACCCGCGTCAAGGAACTGCAGCCTGACACGGCGCGGATCATGTTGAGCGCGTGCACGGACATGGATACCGTCGTGCGCGCGATCAACGAAGCGAATATCTTCCGTTTCGTGAGCAAGCCCTGGTCGGACGACGAGCTCAAGTCGGCCATCGTGCAGGTGCTGGCGCACCGCCAGCTGCTGCTCGAGAACCGCAATCTCGCCGACGAGGTGCGCTGCCAGCGCGGCGTCATCTCGCGGCAGCAGGTCGAACTTGCACGGCTCGAGCGCGAGTCGCCCGGCATCACCCGCGTACGCTGGACCGAGGACGGCGGCGTCCTGATGGACGACTGACGTGTCGGTCGTATCGAGCGCGCCGGGTTCGGTCGTCCGCAAGCGCACCGGGAAGCGCGTGGCGGTCGCGGGCGTCAAGAGCGTGCCCAAACCCGTTGCCGGCTCCGGCAAGTTCGGCGACTTCGCGTGGATCTACGCGCTCTACGAGCTCGGACAGACCGCCGCCAACGGCGCCGAGCCCATGCGCGTGCAGCAGGACATCCTCGAGCACCTCGTGAAGGGCTTCGAGGCGCAGAGCGGTTCCATCGCACTGCTCGTCGACGACACCGACGACATCCTCGCGATCGCCGCTGGCACCGATCTTCCACCCGGAACCGTAGGCCGCCGCCTGCCGTCCGGTGTCGGCGTGTACGGCCACGTCGTGGCGACTGGCCAGCCCGTGTTGATCAACGGTGACGTCGCGGAGACCGGCCTGCCGCTGCGGCTGCACGAGCGGCGCGACCGGTTGACGTACTCGGCGATGTGCTGGCCGCTGCGGGTCCGGGAACGGATCATCGGCGCTGTCGCCGTGAATCGCGCCCCCGACGTGGCGCGCTACACGCGCGAGGACCTGGACCGCGGACAGGTGCTGACCAGCTTGCTGGCGCTCGTGATCGCCAACCACGGGATGCATGTCGAGCGCGAGAACCGGATCGTCGAGCTGTCAACCCTCAACGCGACGATGCGGCGCATGAACGCGACACTGGAGGAGACGCAGGAGCAGCTGATCCGGTCCGAGAAGATGGCGTCGATCGGCCAGATCGCCGCCGGCGTCGCGCACGAGATCAACAACCCGATCGGTTTCGTGCTGTCGAACCTCGGCACGCTCAGCACTTACCTGAGACAACTGTTTGCGTTGCTCGACGTCTACATCGACGCCGAGCGGCCGCTGTCGGCGCCGCTCGTGCCGCCGCTCGATCGTGCGCGCGCGCTGCGCGAAAAAACGGACTTCGCGTTCCTCCGCAGCGACATCGATGCGCTGATCGCCGAATCGCGGGACGGGATCCTTCGCGTCAAGCACATCGTGCAGGATCTCAAGGACTTCTCGCGCGGCGGCATCGACGAGGCCTGGGAAACGGTGAGCCTGCACGACGCGCTGGACCGCACACTCAACATCCTGCGCAACGAGACCAAGTACAAGGCGCGCATCGAGACGCACTATGGCGAGCTGCCCAAGATCGAGTGCGTGCCGTCGCGCCTGCACCAGGTGTTCCTCAACCTCGTGGTCAACGCCGCGCAGTCGATCGCGGAGAGCGGCACGATTACGATTTCGACCGGCACTGAGGACGGCGAGGCGTGGATTCGATTTGAGGACAGCGGATGCGGGATTCCGCCGGAGCACATGGACCGCCTGTTCGAGCCGTTCTTCACGACCAAGCCCGTCGGGCAGGGGACAGGGCTCGGACTGTCGGTGTCCTACTCGATCGTCCAGCGTCACGGCGGCCGGATCGAGGTCGAGAGCGAAGTCGGCCGTGGTTCGCGTTTCACCGTGCACCTGCCGCTGCGGCAGGTGGCGACGCCACTGCCGGTCCCCGAGCACCCGCAGGCGGGCCCGCAAGGAACACCGGTGCAATGTACATGAAGTAGAGCCTGTCGCTGGCTACGGCGACCAGCATGCGGTGGGACCGGAGAGACTCCGCGCCGGGCAGCACCGGCTGCGATCGGCTGATCCGCATCGCGAAGCGGTACGGTCGCGGGCGCTAGGGGAGACGTCGCTCTCCGTCCGCCGTGCGAAGGCCGTTCCGGTCGGTCACGCCTGCTTAGGATAATGATCGAGCCAGGATTCGTCCTTGCTTCGGATTCTCGGAAGGCCACTCATTTGCGTGTTCCGTTCCGACGGAATCCCGAGCGTCATGATCGACGAGATGTTTTTCGGCGCCCAGTGATTCACCGGATTGTTCGCGTAATTGTCCGGACGGAAGATCGGCGCGATGTGCCAATACAGGTCGTAGTCCAGCGCCAACGCGTGCGCGAGCAGGTCCGGCGAATGCTCGGGCTGGTCGTTCTCGAAGTAGAGGACCGGCCGGTACCTGTCGATCAGGGCGGAGCCGCTCACCAGCACATCACGTTCCTTGCCGTCGACATCGATCTTGATGAAATCGCATCGCGGCAAGTCGAGCGCATCGAGAGGCATGATCCGCGGTTCCCAGATCTCGCTCACGTACGCGTTCTTCGCCCAGGCCGTGGACGTCGTGCTGACGTCGCTCCGCGATCCCACGAACACATTCATCGGCTTCGTGTTCAGCAGGTGGTTCAGCGCCAGGTTCGCGCAGAGTACGTTGTGGATTTCGGCGTGCGACTCGATCGCGATCACGCGCCCCGTGTCCCCGACCATGCGGGCCATCGGGACGGTGAGGTCCCCGATGTTCGCTCCCACGTCGATGGCGTAGGACCCTTCGCTCAGGAAGAGCCGCATGGCGTCGACTTCGGCCTCGCTGTATTCGCCGTAGAGTTCGAAGCACTTGCCGATATACGGACCGGTAAACACCATCCAGCCGTACTTGCAGGCCTTCAATTGAAGGTCTCCGAACCGCATCGGGTCGACGCTCATGGCGGGGTCAGGATGTCGAATCCAGCATGAGGTGTGCCGCCACCTGCCTTCGGGGATGGCGGCGGCGGGCGGAAACGGATGTGATCCGGCATCGTTTTATTATCGACTAACCGTCGAATGCAGAGTTCCCTTCGCCGCAAACCCTGGCGATGGCGCGAAAAAGGGGAAAGCCTGAAGAGGGGATCGTAACGTCGCGCTTCAGGCGGACCGCGGCGATCGCGAATAGAAGAAGCGGATCATCTCCGCCGATGCGTCGGGCCCGGCGGCGTCGGTGAAGCTCCCGTCCGGACTGCCGCCCGACCACGCATGTCCGGCGCCATGCAGCAGCCACTGTTCGACGATCGTCCGATTGTCAGCATCGAAGTACACCGTCTGACTGTAGCGGCGACCGCCGGCCGCGATGCCCGCGCTTGCCCGCGCGCCGCGATCGAGGGCGTCGGGATGATCGACGATCGCATTTTCGACGATCGCCATGCCGTTGCGCGCATGCACGGTGGCATCGCGGTCTCCATGAAACACGATAGTCGCCACGCGCTGCGACGCGCGCCCGCTCGCTGCCGGATCGTCATCGGGCCGGAGCGAGCGGCGCGTCGCGACGGTACCATCCCGCATGACCCGGAATGCGGACGGCATGTCCTGCGCAGCGCCATATGGCAAACCGGAGTGCGCGCCCACCGCGGCATATAGATCCGGATAGGTGGTGCCGAGTATGACCGCCATCGCCGCGCCGGCCGACAGGCCCGCGACGAAGATTCGCTCCCTGTCGATCCGATATGTGGATGCCACTTCGTGGGTGATGCCGGCGATCAACGAAGGCTCACCCGACTCGCGTGCCTGATCTTCGGGACGGAACCAGTTCCAGCATCGCGATCCGTTGGCGTTCGGTGCCTGGGCGGGGTAGACGACGAGGAAACCACGTTCTTCCGCCAACGCGTTCATCCGCGTGCCGGCGGCGAAGTCATCGGGTGTTTGCGTGCACCCATGCAACATCACCACCAGGGGAACGGGCTGCGTCGCGCCGGTTGCATAGCTCGTGGGGATGTAGACCTTGTACGCCCGCGTACCAGCATCGTTTGTATGAGACCGGGCGAGAAACGGACCCTGGCCACTGCCGTTCGCGGATTCCGAACGCGCGATTGCTTCGTCGCCGCGTGTCCGCATCGGTGAGTCCACGACATGCGCGACGCCGTCGAACGTCGATCCGCGGTACGGCACCGGTGCGCCACGCCTGGGGCTCAAGCCGGCGGCCGCAAGCGCCTGCCGGATGGTGGCGGACACGTGCCGCGTCGGACCCGATGCCGTACTCAGTCCAGCCGCAGCGAGCGCGCGCTGGATAGTGTCGGCGATCGCGTTGGCGTCATAGCCGCCGGCCGGAGCCGCCGGCGCCTTCCAGCCAGCGTGTCCCCGCAAACGAAATGTTGTACGGTCTCGAATTTTCAAGTGTTCGACTTTTTCCAGGTGGTTGTTCAACGAATTCGGTCCGCCAGCGCACCGCGCACGGCCGGACTTGCGTGAAAGGCGCCCAAGACAACGACGGATTCGATGGTGGCGCGCGCCAATTCCGCCGGCACGTCGTCGGCGATCCGCGCAAGGCCCACGACCTGGATCTGCAGCATTTGCCTGGCCGCAAGTGCGCGTTCAAGATCAACGCGAGCGAAGACCTGCAGGCCCAGCACCAGCGTACGGCGGGATACCGTGCGCCGGATCTCCTCACCGTGGACCGAAAGCTGGTTGCGGATCGCGGTCCTGATGAGGTCGGTGCGGTTGGAGTAGAAGCCCTCCTGCACCAGCAGGTCGATCTGCCCAAGGTCGACGACGCCTAGATTGATCGTCAGTTTCTCGGTTTCGCCGGTTCGTACCCGCAGATCGAGGCTTGGTTTGGGAGTCATTCCACCATCCAAATACTATCCAACTGCCATCCAATCACCATCCAATCACCATCCATCTGGATGTCGAATGGATGGTATTTAACCCCAAAAGTCCATCATGTGCAAGCGCCATCGGCGCAAAGGACGCGGCCGCCCGAAGGCGGCCACGCGGTCGTGCGTCGAGACGAGCAAACGTCGCGGTGCGGGACGTTATCGAACGCTGCGGCGACGGAACAGATTGACGATCGCCAGCAGGATCACCGCGCCGAGGAACGAGACCAGCAATCCCGACATGCTGAAGTCGTTGCTGTTGATGGTGCCCGTGCCGAACATCGGAGCGATGACGAACCCGGCGACCAGGGCGCCGATGATGCCGACGACGACGTTCAGGATGATGCCTTGCTGTCCGTCTGTCTTCATGACGATGCTCGCCAGCCACCCCAGGATGCCGCCTACCACCAGCCAGAGAATCAATACCATGATCGTGAGCTCCAGTAAGGTTTAAGAGGCCACGCCCGCGCAGCGGGTCCGTGGGAACGCGACGCCAATGTGCCTTCGGACGCTGTCGGACAAAATCAGCGGCACCGCCAAATTCGCGTAGGACGGGACTCACAATCTTCGGCTGTCAGCTCGCGCGGATTCGCGACATCGCCGTTGCCACGGTGCGTGGCGATCAGCTTGAAGCCTCCATGGGCCGCATGCCCGTGCGTTTGCACACCCGTACAAGTCGCCGAAGCGTTTGCGGCCTATATTGCGATCGATGGCGTCCGTCCAAATCCCTGCCAACTCGCCCGCCACCGCATCGACGCCGGCGTTCGCGTTGGCGGCAACGGCAAAATGCACCGAAGCACAACGTCTGCGATCGATCGCAATGATCGGTGGCGCGTGGCAACTGCTGCCGCCAGTTCTTCCCGAAGACGGATCCGGGTGCGTCGCGGCACCCTCGTAGCGATCAGGCCGGACATCACCTTGAGTCTGCATACGACAATGTGTCGGCCTGAAGTGGTTTGTACGAACGTGCGAGGTTATACGACTGCGCGGTAGTAAATTGAATGCGGCCCCTGTCGCGCCATGTCGTGCGCCCGGCATAGCGAGTGTCTGAAGTTTCGACGGGGGTCACCCTACATTTCCTTCGCTCGCACCTGGCGTCTGGCGAAGAGCCAGCGCGGTCATCGTTCCGCGCGGCACCGTATCGATCGCGTCGTGGCCGTGAACGAATGAGAAAAGCCCGCCGGAGCGGGCTTTTGGACGTTGCGCAATTCGGGGATCACCTGGGTGCGGCACGCAAGGCGGCGGCGATGGCATCGAACGCCGCGGCAAGCGCCGGATCGCGCGCGATGACGGCACTGCGCGGCTCGAGCTGCGCCTTGCGGGCGGCCGTCGATACATCGTCCATCTCCTCGGTGGCCTTCGAAGCGCCATTGCTGCCGCGAAGCCGGAATCCCTTCATCGTGTAGTTGTTGCCGCTTGGCGGGTACGTGTAGACCCCACCATAGGTTTCGTCCAGTCCGTAGCGATACGCATACTGGTTGACGAGGACGCCGTTGCCGTCGAGGTCCACGCAGAGCACGATGCCCGTCAGCGCGCCGACGACCTGCAATTCGCAACCGGCGCTGCGCCCGGCGTCGAGCGCGATGCCGTTGCCACCCGAGGTGGGCGGCAGCGTCGACGAATAGTTGAAGCGCTCGGCGAACGTCGTGAACCCGATGTCGTACACGTAGATCCATTCGCCGAACAACCCGACCGGCAACGCCTGGAAGCCGAAGTTCTGCGGCTCGATCAGCGTGGTACGGCCGTTGGGCAACGACAGGATCGCGGAAGTCTCGGACACGAAGTTGATCGACATCGTGCCGTCGTTTCCGGCGAACGTCGGCGTGCCCGCGTACGCACACGAGATGCACTGTCCGTTGCGGTACTTGTCGAGCGTACCGGAGAACGTGTGGCCCGAACTCGTAAGCACACCGGACGCGAGGTACCACTCCGAGTCGCCGTTGCCCTTGTAGCTGAACACGGTGACGACCAGGACTCCATTCTGGATCTCCATGTTGTAACCTGAACCCGACTCGCCGGGATTCCACCACAGGCCGGTGCGCGGTTGGAATGCGAGGGCGCTCGCGGACATCGCGAACCCGATCAACAGGATCAGCAGGCTTTTCATTGAATTCCCTTGTGGTGTTCAGGTCGGAACAATGCGTGTCGGCAACATCGCGCAATACCGCAACGCTTGCAGCGCGTTGCCCGCGGACGGCGGTGGACGTAGTGGCAGTTTCTCAAGGCCCGGACGCGCTTTGCAACGCCGATCGTACCGGAACGCGGGGCCGAAGCGAACCCTGCGAACCGACGCGCCGCCAGACGGTTGCCGGACCGGACGAGCGTGCGTGCGGAATTGGGGTGCCGTTGGCAGGTGGCAGCATTCAAGGCCGGGCCTTTCGGGGGGGCTGCGGATATCGTTGTTTCTGCCGGCTGATTGAACTGCCTGCCGGCACCGGAGGCGCTAATGATTCGACGACAGCCGTCCGCAACAACGGCATCCGTCTTGCTTGTACGAACCGGGGGCCGTCAACGTGACATCGGCAGGCTCAATCCCGTCACATCGCGCCGCTTTCGGCGGCCCATCAGGATACTCGTGCGGATGAAAACGGCAGGCAGGTGGGCGACAATCCTCGGTTGCGTGCTGCTGCTGGCGGCACCGACGGCCGGCGCCATGAGCGTACTGCCGCTCGAACTCGACCGGCTGATTGCCGGTGCGAGCACGATCGTCCATGTCCGATGCGCCGGCAACGCCGTACAGGCGGATCCCGTTGTCGGTGTCGCCACCGTCACAACATTTGTCGTGCTGGACCGCGCTCGCGGCGGCGGTGACAACACCTTTCAATTGCGGCAGGCGGGCGGCGAACACCACGGCGTGGCCGTCGATTTCCATCTGCCGAACTTCCGTCCCGGTGACGAATATGTGCTGTTCGTACCCGCGGTATCCAGGCTGGGGCTCGCCTCGCCGGTCGGACTGACGCAGGGCGTGTTCGGCGTGACGCTGCGCGACGGCGTACGGGAAGTCGGACGCGGCCGCGACTTGGCGCGGCTGCTGGCCGGCATCAAAGCGCGGACGCTGCCGTCGGGCATCGCGGCGCGAATGCAGGCGGGGCAACCCGCGGCGACGGCGATTCCGCTGGCGGATTTCATGGCGCTCGTGCGCGCTCGCGTGGAGTCGCGATGACCGTCCGCGCTCGGCGCGCGCGGGCGTGCCGCTGGCTGCTGGGGCTCGCGCTGCCTTGTATCGTTGCCGGTGCCGTGGCGCCCGCGCGCGCTGGCGGTCCGACGGCCATCGTGAACCAGTTGCCCGTTGTGTATCCGAACGGTGGTGCCGGGCTGACGCTCAATCTCGACCAGGGGCCGCTCGGCTCGCGCAGCAACGCGCAGGCGGTCGGTCTGGTCCAGAACGCGCTCAGCCTGTGGAACGGCGTCGGCACTTCCACGCTGCGCCTGACG
>JBDTNR010000036.1:0-14214 GCA_039933655.1 Betaproteobacteria bacterium
GGAACTTGTCGAGGATGCGCGGATGCGCCTTCTCGATCTCGTCGAACAGCACGACGGAGAACGGCTTTTCGCGCACGGCGTTGGTCAGCTCGCCGCCGGCGTCGTAGCCGATGTAGCCCGGCGGCGCGCCGAGCAGCCGCGCGCCCGTGTGCTCCTCGGCGAACTCGCTCATGTCGAAGCGGATGTAGGCGCGCTCGTCGCCGAAGATCAGTTGCGTCAGGGTTTTCGCGAGTTCGGTCTTGCCCACACCCGTCGGCCCGGCGAAGAACAGCACGCCGCGCGGCCGGTTGCCGCTGGATCGCGCCTGCGCGCCGGTCAGCCCCATCACCGAGCGCATCAGGATGTCGATGGCCTTGGTGACCGCCGGCCGCTGGCCGCGGACGCGTTCCTCGATGAACGGCAGTGCGTCGGCGATGCGCTCGCGCAGGTAGTCCTTCTTCCACGGATTCTCGGTGGCGCCCACCTTGAAGCACTGCACGGCATCGTCGACGTCGCGGAAGCCGATGCCCTGCCGGTCGGCGAGCTGCGCAATGTCGGCGAGCGCGACCAGCGGCAGGCCGTCGGTCAGCTGCGCGAAGTCCTTCGCGAAGCGGGTGCGCGCGTCGTCTGCGCCTTCCTCGTAGCCGGCGAAGAGATTGCCCAGGTGCTGCGCGGCCTCGCGCCGAATCTCGTAGTCGGGCAGGCCGAGATTCAGCACCGCCACGCGCGTGGAATCGAGCGCCAGCCACGACGGCAGGTCCTGCACGCGGTTGACGAGCCACAGGATGGGGTTGAAACGCGCCTTGCCGTTGTCCGTTGCAATGTCGGCACCCTTGGGCACGATCGGATGCGCGGTGAGTGAAATGCGCTCGGCCGCCACGAAAAAGCGGTGCTCGTTGGCGTCGAGATGGTCGGGCTGGCGCGTCAGCCGGGACGCGAAGTCGACGACCAGCGCGCAGCGCGCCTCGCGCTGGCCGGCCACCTTGCGCATGACGCCGATCAGGTTCTCGAGGCTCATCGGCATCACGCCGTCGGCAAGCTTCAGATCAAAGAGCTTGGTCGCCTCCTCGACGATGGCGGGCTCGTTCGGATACGGACGCAGTCCCTCGACCGGATCGAACACCAGCAGGAAGCGGTAGTCGAGCTGCGACAGGTGCGCCCACAGGCAGCGCAGCAGCGGCGCGAGCGTGGTGCCCTGTTCATAGGGCGTCAGGAAGCTGTCGCGGATGTTGCCGGCGACGACGAATTGCGACCGGATCGGCAACAGCCGCTTCAAGTCGCCGATCCAGCGCGGCGTGTGGTCCATGGCCAGTGGCTCGCTTAAAGGCCGGGGCGAAACCGCGGAAACTGGGAAACCGCGAGTACATCGTCCCCGCGCAGGCGGGGACCCAGCGGCTTGCGTGGAACGACACTGGGTCCCCGCCGGCGCAGGGACGACGGAGGTGTTGCCACCGGCATCGGGATCCTCGACATCATCGCCGGACTACGGTTGTTCGCGCGCCAACGGCGGCTTGCGTGGGCGCGTGGCGTCCTCGTCGGCGCCGCGCGCAGGCAGGCTCTCACCGTCGACGACCTGCACCGGCACCTCGCCCGCCTCCAACCGCCGCGTGACGTCGAGTTCGAGCCCGCGCGCCGCCAGCGTCTGCAGCAGGCGCGGGAACTCGGCGCACCAGCGATCCTCGGCCAGCGCGTCCTGCCGCCTTCGTTCGGCGGTTTCCTCGTCACCGCGCGCGCGGACGACGTTGAAATTGGCGGTCCGTTCGCGCGGATTCATCCGCAGCCGCACGAAATAATTGTCCCAGCCCTGGCGGCGAAAATGCACGGCCCCGCCGTCGGCGAAGAGCGTCGCCTCGATGTCGTCGACCTCGTACCCCAGGTCGCGCAGCGACTCCTGCAGCACGAGTGCCGCGGCGTCCTGCTCGGCGCGTTCGCGATGCGCCTCCGCATCGTCCTGCGCGGCATGCGCGGCAGCAAGCAGCGCGCTATCCAGCCGTTCGACGCCGGCAGCGACATGCTCCAGCGCGCGCAGCAGCGGCGCCGGCGCGTCTTCGGGCAATTCGTCGAGCAGGCGCTTCGCCTCGGCTGCCTCCACCCGCTGCGCCGCCTGCGCGTCGCGCTGCTGCTGAACGGCAAGCCGCAGCTCCGTCGCCAGCGCCTCCGCGCGGTCGGGCGTCGGCGCCATGACGATGGCCTTCGCCAGCGCCTCCAGCGCCGGCGGCAGCGGTGCGCTCTCCGGCCAGCTAAGCCGCGCGAGCACGCGCGCGGCCGTCTGCCGGAAGCGCTCCACCTCTCCGGCGTCGAGTCCGGATTTCATCTGCCGCTGCAGCACGTACGCGGACAGCACGTCGTCGATGCCGGGGGCGGCGGTCACCCTGGCCAGCGCGGCGCGGACCTGTTCGCCAAAGCTGCCGCCTGCCTCCGCGAGCAGCGTCTCCAGCGCCCGCACGGACGTTTCCAGCGCGCGCAGGTGTTCGGTCCACGCGGCATCGTCGTCGCCGGACGGCGCCGGCGGCGGGGCCGCGGGCACCCGCTGTGCCAGCTCGGGCGCTTGCACCGCGAGCGATTCCGCCAGCGACTGCAGCCGACCGAGGCGCGCCGCCACCCGTGCCGCCTCGCCGCGCACCGCGGCAATGCGTTCGAGGCGCGCATTGCGCTGTCCATGGCGCGCCTCGGCCAGCGAGCGCTCGCGTTCGCTCATCTGCGCCAGGACGGCACCGTACTCGCACTTCATCGCGCGCGCTTCCTGCAGCGCGCGCGCCGACAGCACGAGTACGCCGTGGACGATGATGTAGCCGGCAGTGATGGGTCCGCTCATGGGGGGATGGAAGGCGTTCGACGGCGGCCTGTCGGATGGGCCTGCGCGCGTGGGATCGGAGGCAAGAGTAGCCGATTTCAATCGCGGAGGCACCACCGGCCACGCACCGGCGAATATTCCGGTTGCCGCCAGCCATCGGATTGCCGAAGATGTCCTCTGCACGCCCGCCGCACGGATGGAGATCGACATGGCCCTCGTCACCCGCTTCGATACCCCGGCTTCCCTGCGCGACCTGCCTCCGGGTTCCGCGTTCTACGACGACTGGCACACCCACATCGCGAATCGCCTTGGCGCGAGCACGCCGGGCAGCGGTGGTGGCGAGTTCTACGATGCGTCGGAGACCGACGTCAACATCGTCGGCGCACGGGACCTGGTCTGGATGGCGTTTCCGCGGCGCGTGCTGATGCCCAATCGCGACGACCGCGGGGCGGCGTTCACCGCCGCCGAGAACCGCAACGTGCAGGACGAGTACTGCGAATGGTTCACCACGCGCAACGCGGCGGGCAAGATCGTCCGCGTCACGTTCGTCACCGAAGCCCCCGAGTACTGGGAAGCGCTGTGGGCGGTCGATCGGGCGCGGGTCGTGGCGCTCTATCGCGCGCTGGTGAGTCCCGCCGTGGTGGAGACGGATCTCCACGTCGGCGGCGTCTACCAGCGCGCCAACCTCTGGAACAACGCCAACGGCATCGTTCACTTGCGGCAAGCCATCAACACGCTCAATGCCGCGCTGGGACTGGCGCAGGGCAGCGCCAACTCCGCGCCCGCACGCGACAACTACGAAATGTCCGCGGTGGCCAGCACGGCGGTCGATCCGCGCGTCACCTATGACGTCGGCACGCTGGTGCGCAAGGGCCTGTCGGTCACGCTGCGCGATCCGATCGGGCTCTACATCGCCGGCTGGGACGACACCGGCTGGACGCGACCGAGCGGCGCCCCGGTGGGCAACTACTGGACGATCGTGCGCGGCGTTCCCGGACAGGTGCTGCGGCTCGACTACGAGGTACCGGCGGCGGTGGGCTTCGTCGTCGGCGACATCCGCATCGGCGGCCGGCCCATCCAGTGGGGCGGACAGCTTGCCGAGCACGTGACGGTGACCATCGGCGGTGTCGCCGGAGGGAGAGCGCGATGAAAGCGAAAGCCGCCCGCAAGTCCCCCGCGAAAAAATCGAATCCTGGCAAGCCGCTCCACTTCGCGCTCGATTCGAAGCTACTCGATGCGCCGTTGACCACCGCGCTCGACCTGCTCGGCAAGGTTCAAGTGAAGCTGCCGAAGGACATCCTGATATCGATCCTCGGCGGGGATCCGGCCGCGGAGCTGCCTGGCGCCGAACCGGAACCAGTGTACGGCGCCAAGGCGCGCGCGAATGTCCAGGGCAACATCATTCCCGGCTTCAACAAGGATCACCAGACGTTCCTGTTCTTCCGCGTTGGCAACGTGCGGCGCGCGAAGGCCTGGCTGCGCTGGATCGCGCCGTTCATCACCTCGACGGAGGAAGTGCTCGCGTTCGTTCGCATCTATCGTGCGCTGCGCGCCCGGCTGGGCGTGCGCAACCCGCCGCTGTGCTCGACGTGGGTCAACATCGGGTTCTCGCATCGCGCGATCGCGCTGCTCGCCGGCGCGGCCGATGCCGCCGCCTTCGGCGACCAGAGTTTCCGGCAGGGCCTCGCGACGCGCTCGACGTACCTCGGCGACCCCACGGATGCCGCGCTTCCCGGACATCGCCGGCACTGGCTGGTGGGCGGCCCGAAAAATGAGGCGGACATCCTCGTCATCGTCGCCGCCGACGACGAACAGCACCTGGTGGCCACGGCGGACGCGATCAAGACGCGTGCGGCAGCGGCCGGCATGAAGCTCCTGTTCGAGCAGCGCGGCGACAACTTGCCGGGAGCGCTGCGCGGCCACGAGCACTTCGGCTTCAAGGACGGCATTTCGCAGCCGGGCGTGCGCGGCAAGGTGTCGACTGCGCCGGGCGACTACATCACGCCGCGCTACATCGACCACACCGATGCGCGCGCGAAGATGTTCGCGAAGCCGGGCCAGCTGCTGCTGTGGCCGGGCCAGTTCCTGCTGGGCGAACGGCGCCAGCACCCGGAGGACCTCGTCGCGTCCGCGCCGCCTGCCACCAACTTTCCGCGCTGGGCCGCGCTCGGCTCCTATCTCGTCTGCCGGCGTCTGCGGCAGGACGTGCCTGCCTTCTGGAAGTTCGCGATCGCCGCGGGCGCCGCGCTCGGATTGCCCCCGGTGCAGGTCGCATCGATCCTCGTCGGCCGCTGGCCGAGCGGCGCGCCGATCTCGCGCTCACCGGCGAGCGACAATGCCGCGCTCGCCGGCGACGAGTGGGCGAACAATCACTTCATCTTCGACGACGAAACGCGACCGTCACAACTGCGGCCCATCCCCGGCTACGGCGGCGATGGCTTCACGCAGGCGCGCGCCGACGTCCTGGCCACCGTGTGCCCGCACTTCGCGCACATCCGCAAGAGCAATCCGCGGGACGTGGCCACCGATCTCGGCAAGCCGCACGACAGCATGCTGCGGATGATCCTGCGCCGCGGCATTCCGTTCGGCCCGCCGATCGCCGGTGTCAGGCATCCGCCGCGCGACTTGAAGCGCCGCGAGCGCGGACTGATGTTCGTGAGCTATGGCGCGACGATCGAGGACCAGTTCGAGTTCCTGACCCGGCGCTGGGCCAACTCTCCGCTGCAGCCCAACACCGGCGGGCATGACCCGGTGATCGGCCAGGCCGACCGCAGCGGCAATCGCCAGCGCTTCGTCGATTTTCCGACGACGACCGGCACGCAGCGCATCGTCATCGACTGCGAGTGGGTCACTCCCACCGGAGGCGGCTACTTCTTCTCGCCGCCGATCGAGGCGATCGCGGGCGTGCTGGGAGCGTAGTGCGCGCGGAGTCGTTCGCACGCCTCGCGTCAGGCGCAAGGTGCGAGGGGCGGTAAGCCGTTGTCCGCGCGTGCGCCGCGCGAACATCGGCGGCGAACGCGCGGGGCCTGCGGCCCTGTCGTTTAGTAGTTGCCGTAGATCGACGCGATACCGATGTTGAATCCGGCCGCGAACGCGCCGGTGGCGAACACCCCGTTGAGGGCGGTGGCGGCTTCGGCGGTGAGCGTCATCTTGCTGCCTTCTATCAGCAGGATCTCGGGGCCGGCCGGCAGCACCAGCGGCAGCGCAAGCGCTGGCAGCGCCAGGTTGAACAGTGGAATGCGACCGACGATCGACCCGTTGGCCGTGACGAGGCCGGTCAGCTTCGGCGATCCCGTCGTGTCGATGACGAAATCGGTCAGCGCGACCTCGGTCGAACCCCGCTTAAGCTTCACGCCTCCCGAATGCGGGATCTCGCCCTTGGCGGTAGCCGCATCGAGCCGGCCGCCGGTGATCGGGAAAAAGCCGATGCGCTGGTACAGCGTGCCGGGCAGGTTCTTCGACGGCGCGATCTGCAGCGACGTCAGCGCGCCCACGAACTCGGGAAGGAATTCGACCAGCGTATAGCCGCTGTGGATCTGGGCGGTGGGCGCGGCGATAGCCTGCGGGACCACGACGGACGTGGCAAGACCGAAAGCGACGACGGCGGTGCGGACAAGTGATTTCATGGTGAGCGTCTCCAGTGAACGGGTTGGCGGGTGCTGCCGGGTCAGCGCATGACTCGACAACGAGCGGGTAGACCCGCCGGTTCCGCAGAAATTTCACCGTTTATCCTGGACAACGGTTGGACAAAACCTGGACAGGCGCCTGGCCACGTTGGCCGCCGTCGCCACCCGCACCGTCAGCCGCTGTCGGCCGCCGTGTCGGACGCCGCGCCACGCTGCCCGGCCCCCCCGGCGGCGCGCGCCGCCGGCCACATCCACGTACGGATTTCCGGCAGGTCGTCGCCGAACTGCCGGATGTAGTCGTGATGCGCGAGCAGCCGGTTACGCAGGTCCTGCTTGACGTACGCAGCGCGCGCGCCCAGGTGCAGCAGCAGGTCGAGCGCCGCGTCGACGAGGTGGAAGCGGTCGATCCCGTTCAGCACGCACATGTCGAAAGGCGTGGTGGTCGTGCCCTCCTCCTTGTAGCCGCGCACGTGGAGGTTGTCGTGATTGTGGCGGCGGTAGGTGAGCTTGTGGATCAGTGTCGGATAGCCGTGGAACGTGAACAGGATCGGCCGGTCCAGCGTGAACAGCGCGTCGAAGTCGGCGTCCGGCAGGCCATGCGGATGATCACGCGGCGTCTGCAGCTTCATCAGGTCGACGACGTTGATGACGCGCACCTTGACCTCCGGCAGCGCCTGCCGCAGCCAGTCGACGGCGGCGAGCGTCTCCAGCGTGGGGACATCGCCGCAGCATGCGAAGACGATATCGGGCGCCGCGCCGCGGTCGCTGCTCGCCCATTCCCAGATCGACAGTCCCGCCACGCAGTGCTGTACCGCCTCGTCCATCGTCAGCCACACGGGCGCCGGCTGCTTGCCGGCGACGACGACGTTCACGCAGTTGCGGCTTTTGAGGCAATGATCGGTGACCGACAGCAGGCAGTTGGCGTCCGGCGGCAGATACACGCGGATCACTTCCGCCTTCTTGTTGACGACGTGATCGAGGAAGCCCGGGTCCTGGTGCGAGAAGCCGTTGTGGTCCTGCCGCCAGACATGCGAACTGAGCAGGTAGTTGAGCGAGGCGACCGGCTCGCGCCACGGAATGTGGCGGCAGACCTTCAGCCACTTCGCGTGCTGGTTGAACATCGAATCGATGATGTGGACGAACGCCTCGTAGCAGCTGAAAAAGCCGTGGCGGCCGGTCAGCAGATAGCCTTCGAGCCAGCCCTGGCACTGGTGCTCGGACAGCACTTCCATCACGCGGCCGTCCGGCGACAGGTGGTCGTCGGTGGGCAGGATCTCCGCGACGTAGCAACGGTCGGTGACGTCCAGCACGTCCTGCCAGCGGTTCGAGTTGTTTTCGTCCGGACTGAACAGCCGGAAGTTGCGCGCGTCCAGGTTCTCCTTCATCACGTCGCGCAGGAACGTGCCCATCACCCGCGTGGCCTCCGCCACCGTCGCGCCGGGCTCCGGCGCCGCCACCGCGTACGCGCGGAAATCCGGCATCTTCAAGTCGCGCAGCAGCAGGCCACCGTTGGCGTGCGGGTTGTCGCTCATCCGGCGCGACCCGGAGGGTGCGAGCGCCGCGAGTTCCGGGCGCAAGGCGCCGTCCCCGTCGAAGAGTTCCTCCGGCCGGTAGCTCTGCATCCAGCCTTCGAGCACCGTCACGTGCTCCGGCTTGTCCATGTCGCTCATCGGCACCTGGTGCGAGCGCCAGTAATCCTCGCACTTCTTGCCGTCGATGAACGGCGGGCAGGTCCAGCCCTTGGGCGAGCGCAGCACGATCATCGGCCACGCCGGACGTCCGGAAAAACCGCGCGTGCGCGCCGTGTGCTGGATCTCCTTGATGTCGGCCATCACGGCGTCCAGCGTCGCCGCCATCTGCTGATGCATCGCCGCCGGCTCGTGTCCTTCGACGAAGTACGGCCTGTGGCCCATGCCTTCGAACAGCTTCGCCAGCTCGTCGTGCGGAATGCGCGCGAGGAAGCACGGGTTGGCAATCTTGTAGCCGTTGAGATGCAGGATCGGCAGCACCGCGCCGTCGCGCACCGGATTCAGGAACTTGTTGCCGTGCCAGCTCGTGGCGAGGGGACCGGTCTCCGCCTCGCCGTCGCCGACGACCGCCGCGACGATCAGGTCCGGATTGTCGAACGCCGCGCCATACGCGTGCGACAGCACGTAGCCCAGTTCACCGCCTTCGTGGATCGAGCCGGGCGTCTCCGGGGCGACATGGCTCGGGATACCGCCCGGAAAGCTGAATTGCTTGAAGAGTTTCTGCAGGCCTTCGACGTCCCGCGTGATGCCATGATAGCGCTCGCTGTACGTGCCCTCGAGATACGCATTGGCGACGAGCGCCGGTCCCCCGTGTCCGGGTCCCGCGAGATAGATGACGTCGAGGTCATGCGCGCGAATCACGCGATTCAGATGCGCGTAGATGAAGTTGAGTCCGGGTGTGGTGCCCCAGTGGCCGAGCAGTCGCGGCTTGATATGCGCGCGCTCGAGCGGCTGCCGCAGCAACGGATTGTCGAGCAGGTAGATCTGGCCGACGGACAGGTAGTTCGCCGCGCGCCAGTACGCGTCGATGTCGCGCAGCGCGGCGGAGGTCAGCGGGACGGTGGCGGCGCGGGGTGCCGCGGATGCGAGCGGAGTCTGGCGGGGCATGAGCGCATCTCGCTATCAAGGAACGCGTGGAACGGCGCACGCCGCCGGGGCGCGTACGCCCGTCGCCGCGCAGGATGATGCACCGTCGATGGTACCGCGGACTCGCGGAGGTCGCGCCAACCGGCGCGTTCGCGCCGCGGCGTCGCGTCACGACCCAGGCAATGCCGCGGCGGAAGTCGCCGCGCGCGCCGTCCCCAATAGTTTCCGCCACGCATCGACGCTGTCCTTCCGTCGTTCCTGCGAAGGCGGGAATCCAGTGGCGTCGGCCTGATGAGTCCCGTCGGAGTTAAACGCCACTGGGTCCCCGCCTTCGCGGGGACGACGACCCTCGGGTTCATGCCGCGATGGGTGCGAGTGAATGGCTACGACCGCGTTTCGTGCCGCCCGTCGCCATGGCGGGCAAAGCGCCCCTGCTCGCGCGGGTGCACGGGGTCACGGCGCGGCCACGGCGAGCCGCCGAACTGCGTCGCGCGATAGTCGGCGACCGCCTGCTCGACCTCGGCTTGCGTGTTCATGACGAACGGACCGTATTGCGCGACCGGCTCGGCGATCGGCCGGCCCTGCAGCAGCAGCAGCAGCACTTCGGCAATGTCGTCGCCGTTGGCAAGCGCGAGATCCGCAATCGCGCGCACCTCGATCATCGATGCCGACGGCACGCGACGGTCGCCGATCGTCCGCGCCGTCGCGCCGAGCGAATCCGAATGGTCGATCAGGCCGCGGCGGACGAAGGTCACCGTCTCGAAGCCGCGCTGCGGATGCGACGGGAATCCGGGCACCGTGTCGCCGTGATACATCCGCCAGCCGTCCTTGCCGGCAAAGTCCTGGCCGATGTCGCGCCCCGCGAGCGACGCGGCCGGACCCATCGCCTCGTTGCCCGGCGGATACGCGTCGTCGTGATAGGCGCAGAAGAGGAACGGATCGGCGCTTTCCCATGGAAAGCCCAGCGGCTTCAGCGCGAGGATCGGATCGGTCGTCATGGCGTGGTGTCGGGAGTCTTATGGGTACGGCCATCAGATGCGGACGGGCACGCCGTCGTGCAAGCCTGGCCCCGAGCGCCGCGTCGCGTCAAGGCGTCCCATAGCGGCGCCCGGCATCGAGGCCCAGCCCGCTGACGACGCTGCCGAAAAGATCGCCGACGACGATGCGGCTTTCGGGAAACGCGGCGGAAAACGCCTGCCGCAACGCCGTCATGCCGCTCGACCCGCCGGTGAAGTACAGCGTGGAGATCGTCGCCGGCGAGAGGCCCGCCGCCGTGACCGTCGCGGCGCCGACGGCCACGAGCCGCGCCAGCAGGTCTGCGAGCAGCGTCAGCAACTCGGCGCGGCTGGCGGTGACGCGCAAGTGATCGTCGAGCCGGTGCAGATCGATACTCGTGAAGTCCGCGCTCGACAGTTCGATCTTCGCCGCCTCGGTCTGGCCCAGCAGTTCGTGGCCCAGGCGCTGCTCGATGACGCGCGTCAACCGCCGGTACGGCACCGGGTCGCCGAAAAAGGACTGCAGCTCGCGCAGCGTGCCCAGGAACTTCGGCGCGTAGAGAAAATTGATCCGGTGCCACGTCGACAGGTCGAAGTAGACGAGGCTCGGCACCGGCAGCCCCTTCGGCCCCACCGAACGGTAGCCGAGCGGCGGCATCACCCACGACAGGTTGAGTCGCGAATCGAAATCGGTCCCGGCGATGTGGATGCCGTCGTTGGCGAGCACGTCACCCGTGCGTTCGACGCGATCGAGCGTGCCGGGCGCCAGGCGAATCACCGTGAAGTCCGCCGTCCCGCCGCCGACGTCGACGACGAGCACCGACTCCTCGCGCACGATCGTGCGTTCATAGTCGAAGGCGGCCGCGATCGGCTCCAGCTGGAACTCGACATGGCGAAAGCCCGCCGCTTTCGCGCACGCGGCGAGCGTCTGCTGCGCCTGGCGGTCGCGCCGCGCGTCGTCGTCGACAAAGCGCACCGGGCGGCCGAGCACGACGTCGTCGAGCGCCTTGCCGGCGTCGGCGCAGGCGCGCTGGCGCAGCGTCTTCAAGTACAGCGTGATGACGTCCGTGAAGCGCAGGTTGCGGTCGCCGAGCGAGGTCGTCTCGTCGATCAGCGCGCTCCCCAGCAGGCTCTTGAGCGAGCGCATCAGGCGCCCCGGCGTGCCGTCCAGGTATTCGCGCACGGCGGCGCGGCCGAACAGCGTGGCCTGCGGCGGCTCGATGCCGAAGAAGATGGCGCTGGGAATGGAGGTCGCGCCATCCTCCAGCGCGACGAGTTCCACCGCGTCGCCGACGGGCAACGCGATCCCGGAGTTGGACGTGCCGAAGTCGAGGCCGCAGGCGGTGGCGGTCATGGCGGTCATGGCGGTCATGGCGGGCGGTTCGGCTGGTTCAAGAGGGTGGCGGTGCACGGGCGTTCCGATGGCGGCGCGGCCGCGCGCTGGCCGCCGCCGGTTGGGCGTCGGTCGCACGCGACGGACTCGGCGCGGATGGGTGGGTGCGGTCGAATCCCGCGCCGCGCCGCGACCGGCGCCACGCGCATCATAACGTCGCCTTCGACAGCGCCGTCCGACCGGCGGTGGGGCGCCAGCGCGGCCATTCTTGCGTGACATGGTAAGGTCAATATCTACGTCACCCCTTTTCGGGAACACCGGCATGCCGCCACGATTGATGAGTTTTTTGCGTCGTGACTGGCTGCTGCCTCTCGCGCTTCTGGCGGCGGCATTTCTCGGTGTCGCACCCGCCGTCGCGGCGCCACCCCCGCCCGCGCACAACATCCTGTTCTTCATCCTGGACGACGTCGGCATCGACCAGATGAAGGTGTTCGGCTACGGTGGGGCCACCGCGCCGCGCACACCCAACATCGACCGCATTGCCCATTCCGGCGTCCGCTTCCGCAACTTCTGGGCGATGCCGGAGTGCTCGCCCAGTCGGGCGCTGATGTTCGAAGGCCGCTATCCGCTGCGCACGAACGTCAACGACGCGATCCTGTCGGTTGACCTCGCCAACTCGCAGGTCTCGCCGTACGAGACGACGGTCCCCAAGGTGCTGCGGCTGCGCGGCTACGAGAGCGGCCTGTTCGGCAAATTTCACCTGACCGGTTCCGCCGTCAACGAGGCGAACAATCCACTCGGCTACACCGCGGTGCACCAGCTCGGCTGGGACTACTTCGCCGGCTGGCAGGATGGCGCGCCGCACCCGATCGATACGACGGCCGGCGGCGTCGCCCCGGCCAACGTCAGCTATGCCTGCGGCTTCGTGCCCAACACCACGGACGATCCGGTCAACGGCGCCAATTCCGGGGCGTGCTATTTCGCCGACCAGACCTGCGTGGCAATGATCACCGGCTCGCAGACGCCCACCCCCGGCCGCAGTTGCATGGAGCGCGGCGGCATTTTCAATCCCCACACGTCCTGCACGAGCCCTCCGCCGTCGACCGTGAATTTCACGCTGGAGAATGGCTACTACGCGGGCCCGCTGGTCATCAACCGGCCTGACGGCTCATATTCGGTCATCGCGCCGCAGGACGCCTCGGGCGCATCGCGCGGCTATCGTTCGATCATCGAAAGCGATCGCGCGATCGACTGGATCAACACGCGCGGCAACGCAACACCGTGGATGGCATCGGTCTCGTTCTCGGCGGCGCACACGCCGTACCAGCAGCCGCCGACGTCGCTCCTGCCGGTGGCGTCCGCGCCCACCGGCGCGTTCAATTGCCTCGACAACACCGCGGACGAACGAGTGCTTTCCAACCAGATGATCGAGGCGATGGATGCCGAGATCGGCCGCGTGCTGGTCGAAACCGGTGTGGCCACCCGCGGCGCGGACGGCAGCCTGCAGTACGACCCCGAGCGCTCCGACACGATGGTCGTGATCATGGGCGACAACGGTACCTATGCGCCGGGCGTGAAGGCGCCGTTCAACCCGGAGCGCGCCAAGGCCACCGTGTACCAGACCGGCGTCTGGGTGCCGCTGATCGTCGCCGGACCGCTGGTGAACGAACCGGGGCGCGAGGTCACGTCGATGGTCAACATCGCCGACATGTTCCAGCTGTTCGGCGAGATGGCCGGCATCGACGTGCACAAGGTGGTGCCGAAGTCGCGTCCGATCGATTCGGTCGCAGTGCTGCCCTACCTGCGCAACCCGCACCAGAAGAGCCTGCGCACGACCAACTTCACGCAGACGTCGATCAACCTGAAGCCCGTCGGCTACGTCGTGCCGCCGTGCGTCATTCCTGGCGTCAACACCTGCGTCCAGCTCTTTCCGTCGCAGGAACTGTGCGCGTCCGAGGGCGGCAGCTGGTGGGGCACCGGCGGCAACGGCGCCGGCGCGCCGCAGGCCGATTGCTGCGGCGTGAACAAGTACCGGCTGACGCAATCGCCGGCACAGACCGCGTACACGGTCCTCCCGACGTGGCAGCAGGCGATTCGCGACGACCATTACAAGCTCGTTCGCAAGTCGGTCACCGACTACGATGCGACGTCGGACAGTTGCGTGACGGCGACGACGGCCGAGTTCTACGAAGTCGGCGAAGGCATGCCGCCAAAGCTCGATAATGCCGAGCGCAACCTGCTGGCCTCATCGTACCCGCTGCGGCATGCGGAGCGGAAGGCGCTCGCGGAGCTGTCCGTCGCGCTGCTCCGCCTGCTCGAATCCAACGTGCCGTGCACCGGCGACGGCAACCTCGACGGCGTCGTCGACATGACGGACATCGACCAGCTCAACTACTGGGCGAACACGACCGGCGGCAATTCGAGCTGGTACGACCTGAATCTCGACGGCCTCACCAACCAGAACGACGTCCCGTACATCACGCAGGGCACGTTCCCGCGGAAGTGCCCGCGGATGCCCTGGGGGTAGTGCCGCGTCCCGCGGCACCGACGGCCGTTGCGGTCGGATTACCCGCCGCCGGCACCGCGCCGAATGGTGGAATGGCCCGGCAGCGAACGGACTGATTGAGCTTCACCGAGATGCATGGCAGTCACTGCCGTCGTTCCCGCGAAAGCGGGAAACCGGCGACACTCCTCGCACGACGCCAAGAGTCCCCGCTTGCGCGGTGACGACGTTAGTCATGCGTATGCTGTCCTCACTTCGGTGAGGATCATAAATGCAACTTCACGCCTCAGGGTCCGGCCTTCCCCTTGAGCGCCGCGTGCGCGGCTGCGAGTCGCGCGACCGGCACGCGAAAAGGTGAGCAGCTGACGT
>JBDTNR010000037.1:0-13980 GCA_039933655.1 Betaproteobacteria bacterium
AGTTCATGGTCCGCAACACCTACATCTATCCGCCCGAGCCATCGATGCGGATCGTGGCGGACATCATCGAGTACACGTCCGCGCGCATGCCGAAGTTCAACTCGGTCTCGATTTCCGGCTATCACATCCAGGAAGCGGGCGCGAACCAGGCGCTGGAGCTCGCGTTCACGCTCGCCGACGGCCGCGAGTACGTGCGCGCGGCCATCGCCCGCGGCATGGACGTCGACGAGTTCGCCGGGCGCCTGTCGTTCTTCTTCGGCATCGGCATGAATTTCTACCTGGAGATCGCCAAGCTGCGTGCGGCGCGCCTGCTGTGGTGGAAGATCATGACGACGTTCGGCCCGAAAAAGCCGAAGTCGCTGATGCTGCGCACGCACTGCCAGACGTCGGGGTGGTCGCTGACCGAGCAGGACCCGTTCAACAACATCGTGCGCACGACGATCGAGGCGATGGCGGCGGTCTTCGGCGGCACGCAGTCGCTGCACACGAATTCGTTCGACGAGGCAGTCGCGTTGCCGTCCGATTTCTCGGCGCGCATTGCGCGCAATACCCAGGTGCTGCTGCAGGAGGAGACGCACATCACCAGCGTGATCGACCCGTGGGCCGGCTCGTACATGATGGAGCGCCTGACCCAGGACATGGCCGACGCCGCGTGGGCGATCCTCGAGGAAGTGGAACGCATGGGCGGCATGACGCGCGCCGTGGAATCCGGCTGGGCCAAGCTGCGGATCGAGGCGGCCGCCGCGCGGAAGCAGGCCCGCATCGACAGCGGCCACGACACCATCGTCGGCGTCAACAAGTTCCGGCTCGACCACGAAGCCCCGATCGACGCACGCGAGATCGACAACACCGCGGTGCGCGAGGCGCAGGTGAAGCAACTGGCCCGGATTCGCGCGACGCGCGACGCTGCCGCGGTCGAGGCGGCGCTCGCCGCGCTGACCGATGCGGCGCGCGGCGGCAAGGGCAACCTGCTCGAACTGGCGATTCAGGCGAGCCGCGCCCGCGCCACCGTCGGCGAGATATCGAGCGCGCTCGAGGTGGTCTGGGGCCGGCACCGCGCCACCACGCAGAGCGTTTCGGGCGTCTATGGCGCGCAGTTCGCGGAGGACAGCATGTGGGAAAAAATCAAGGCCGACATCGTGGCGTTCGCCGCCGACGAGGGACGCCGGCCGCGGATCATGGTGGCGAAGGTCGGGCAGGATGGGCACGACCGCGGCGCCAAGGTGGTGGCCACGGCGTTCGCCGACCTGGGCTTCGACGTCGACATCGGACCGTTGTTCCAGACACCCGAGGAGGCGGCGCGGCAGGCCATCGAGAACGACGTGCATGCGATCGGCATCTCGACGCTGGCGGCCGGCCACAAGACGCTGGTGCCCGCCATCATCGATTCGTTGCGCAAGCAGGGGGCCGACGATATCGTCGTGTTCGTCGGCGGCGTGGTGCCGCCGCAGGATTATGCGATGCTGCATGCGGCGGGAGTGGCCGGCATCTACGGACCAGGCACCGCCATTCCTGCATGCGCGGCGGATGTCCTGGCCAAGATTCGCGCCGCGCGCGTCGTTGCCGTCAAGACTTGAGCGCGCGCTTGAACCAGGCGCCGCGCGAACCGCTGCCGGACCCGGAGGAGTGCGCGCGCCTTGCGACGGGCATCCGCGCCGGCGACCGGCGCACGCTCGCCAAGGCGATCACGCTCGCGGAATCGACGCGCGCCGAGCACCAGGCGGTGGCGCGGGCGGTGATGGCGGAGCTTTTGCCGGCCACCGGCCACGCGCTGCGCATGGGCATCACCGGCTCGCCGGGGGTCGGCAAGTCGACGCTGATCGAGGGGCTCGGCCTGCATCTCGTGGCGGCGGGGCATCGCGTCGCCGTGCTGGCGGTCGATCCGTCGAGCTCGGTCAGCGGCGGCTCGGTGCTGGGCGACAAGACGCGGATGGAGGAGCTGGCGCGGCACCCGCACGCCTTCATCCGGCCGTCGCCGGCCAGCGGAACGTTAGGCGGTGTGGCCGCGCATACGCGCGAGGCCATCCTGTTCGTGGAAGCCGCCGGGTTCGACATCGTCATTGTCGAGACGGTCGGCGTCGGCCAGAGCGAGACCGATGTCGCCAACCTGACCGACGTGTTCGTGCTGATGCAGCTGCCCAATGCCGGCGACGACCTGCAGGCGATCAAGAAGGGCATCGTGGAACTGGCCGACATCATCGTATACAACAAGCGGGACCTCGACCCGGCCGCCGCCGATCGCGCGATGGCGCAGACGGCGGGCGCGCTGACGCTGCTGCGGCCGGCGTCGACCCACTGGAAGCCGCCGGTGCTGGGAGCAAGCGCACTGCAGCGCGAAGGTATCGCCGCCTTCTGGCGGGAAGTACTGCGCTGCCGCGACACGCTGGCGGCAGCGGGTGAACTCGCCGCGAAGCGCAGACGACAGGCGCTGGCCTGGACGTGGCACCTGATCGACTCGGGATTGCGCGAGCGCTTTCGCGGCAATCGCGCCGTCCGCGATGCGCTGCCGAACATCCTCCGCCAGGTGGAGGCGGGTACGCTGACGCCCACGGCCGCCGCCGCGCAGATGCTGGAAAAATCGCAAGGGAGATAACGACCGTGCACAACATCATCCGGCAGCTCGATGGCAAGCGTGCGCAGGCGCAGATGGGCGGTGGTGAGAAGCGCATTGCCGCGCAGCACAAGAAGGGCAAGCTCACGGCGCGCGAACGCCTCGAGATCCTGCTCGACGAGGGCTCCTTCGAGGAGTGGGACATGTTCGTCGAGCATCGCTGCCACGACTTCGGCATGGACAGCGAGACGGTTCCCGGCGATGGCGTCGTCACCGGCTACGGCATGATCAACGGCCGGCTGGTGTTCGTGTTCTCGCAGGATTTCACCGTCTTCGGCGGCTCGCTGTCCGAGGCCCACGCCGAGAAGATCTGCAAGGTCATGGATCACGCGATGAAGGTCGGCGCACCGGTGATCGGCCTGAACGACTCGGGCGGTGCGCGCATCCAGGAAGGGGTCGCCTCGCTCGGCGGCTACGCCGAGGTGTTCCAGCGCAACGTGCTCGCCTCCGGCGTCATTCCGCAGATTTCGCTGATCATGGGTCCGTGCGCGGGCGGCGCCGTCTACTCGCCGGCGATGACCGACTTCATCTTCATGGTCAAGGACTCTTCGTACATGTTCGTGACGGGACCGGAGGTCGTGAAGACCGTCACGCACGAGGAAGTCACGGCCGAGGAACTGGGCGGCGCCATCACCCACACGACTCGCTCCGGCGTGGCGGACCTCGCGTTCGACACCGACGTCGATGCGCTGCTGATGCTGCGGCGGTTCTTCAACTACCTGCCGCTCAACAACCGCGACGCACCGCCGCTGCGCCGGACCAACGACCCGGCGGACCGGCCGGAAATGTCGCTCGACACGCTGGTGCCGGACAGTCCGAACAAGCCGTACGACATGAAGGAGCTCATCGTCAAGGCGGTCGACGATGGCGAGTTCTTCGAGCTGCAGCCGGACAGCGCGCGGAACATCGTCATCGGTTTCGCGCGGATGGAGGGTGCGCCGATCGGCATCGTCGCCAACCAGCCGCTGGTGCTGGCGGGTTGCCTCGACATCAAGAGTGCGATCAAGGCGGCCCGCTTCGTTCGCTTCTGCGACGCGTTCGGCATTCCGATCGTCACGTTCGTCGACGTGCCGGGCTTCATGCCCGGCACCGCGCAGGAGTACGGCGGCATCATCAAGCACGGCGCCAAACTTCTGTATGCGTACGCCGAGTGCACGGTGCCGAAGGTGACGCTGATCACGCGCAAGGCCTACGGCGGCGCGTACGACGTGATGAGCTCGAAGCACCTGCGCGGCGACGTCAATTTCGCGTGGCCGTCGGCGGAGATCGCCGTCATGGGCCCCAAGGGCGCGGTGGAGATCATCTTCCGCGACGAGAAGAACGATCCGGCAAAGATCACGGCTCGCGAGGCCGAGTACCGCGAGAAGTTCGCCAATCCCTTCATTGCCGGTCGCCGCGGCTACATCGACGACGTCATCATGCCGCACGAGACGCGCAAGCGGATCTGCCGCAGTCTCGCGATGCTGCGCGAGAAGAAGCTCGAGAATCCGTGGCGCAAACACGGGAACATTCCGCTGTAGTTGCCGACGCCTTCATTCAGGACCACCAGGATGCATGACATTGTCTCCGTCGTCGCCACGAAAGCGGAGACCCAGTGGCGCAATTCGAACGCCGCCGGGTTCCCGCTTGCGCGGGAACGACGAGAGTTCGTGGACGCAGTCGCCCATTTCGGGATTCGCCAATGATGTTCAAGAAAATCCTGATCGCTAACCGCGGCGAAATCGCCTGTCGCATCATCGCGACCGCCCGCCGGATGGGTATCGCGACGGTGGCGGTGTACTCCGAGGCGGACCGCGACGCGCGCCATGTCGAATTGGCGGACGAGTCGGTCTGCATCGGTCCGCCGCCGTCGCGCGATTCATACCTGCGGATGGACCGGATCATCGCCGCGTGCAAGGAGACCGGTGCGGAGGCCGTCCATCCCGGTTACGGCTTCCTGTCGGAGAACCAGGCGTTCGCGCGCGAGCTGGAGGCGGCGGGCATCGTCTTCATCGGCCCCAAGCACCATTCGATCGCCGCGATGGGCGACAAGATCGCGTCGAAGAAGCTCGCGCACAAGGCGAACGTCAACACGATCCCCGGCTACACGGACGTCATTGCCGACGCCGAGTTGGCGGTGAACATCGCGCGCGACGTCGGCTATCCGGTGATGATCAAGGCCTCCGCGGGCGGCGGCGGCAAGGGGTTGCGCGTCGCGCACAACGACCGCGAGGCTCGCGAAGGCTTCGAGGCCTGCCGCGTGGAGGCAAAGGCGAGCTTCGGCGACGACCGCATCTTCATCGAGAAGTACATCGAGGAACCGCGGCACATCGAGATCCAGGTGCTCGGCGACGCGCACGGCAACACCGTGTACCTGTGGGAGCGCGAATGCTCGATCCAGCGCCGCCACCAGAAGGTGATCGAGGAGGCGCCGTCGCCGTTTCTCGACGACGCGACGCGCCGCGCGATGGGCGAGCAGGCCGTCGCGCTGGCGAAAGCGGTCGACTACCAGTCGGCGGGCACCGTCGAGTTCGTCGTCGGCCGCGACCGCAGCTTCTACTTCCTTGAAATGAATACTCGGCTGCAGGTCGAGCATCCGGTCACCGAGATGATCACCGGGCTCGATCTCGTCGAATGGATGATCCGCGTGGCGGCCGGCGAGAAGCTGCCGTTCGCGCAGGACGAGATCAGGCGCGACGGGTGGGCGATCGAGTGCCGCATCAATGCCGAAGATCCGTTGCGCGGCTTCCTGCCGTCGGTGGGGCGCCTCGTCCGCTACCGTCCGCCGGCGGCGGTGCCCGGCAGCGTGCGCGTGGATACGGGCGTCTACGAAGGCGGCGAGATCCCGATGTACTACGACTCGATGATCGCCAAGCTGATCGTGCACGCCGCCACGCGGACCGACGCCATCGCAAAGATGAACGACGCGCTCAATGCGTTCGTGATCCGCGGCATCGCGTCGAACATCGTCTTCCAGTCGGCGCTGCTGCGACATCCGCGCTTCGCGGAGGGACGCCTGACGACGGCGTTCATCGCGGAGGAGTTCCCGAACGGTTTCCACAGCGAGGACGTCCCGGCGAAGGATCCGTCGTTCCTGGCCGCCGTGGCCGCGGCCGTCCATCGCGCCTATCGCGACCGCGCCTCCGGAATTGTGGGCCAGATGCCGGGGCACGAGCTGCATGTCGGCGTCGATTACGTTGTCATCACGTCCGGCCGCGAGTTCGTCGCGCATGCGCGCACCGTCGCGGGCGGCTGCGAGGTCGAGATCGACGGGCGGATGTTTGCGCTGCGCTATCAATGGCGTTTCGGCGACATCTTGATGAGCGGGACCTGCAACGGAGTACCGTTTGCCGTGCAGGTCGAACGACCCGACCTGCGCTATCGGCTGACGCACATGGGGACGCAGCTCTTGCTCCAGGTATTGCCGCGGCGGGCTGCCGACCTGCTGAAGCTGATGCCGCACAAGGCGCCCCCCGACACGTCGCGCTTCCTGCTGTCGCCGATGCCCGGTCTGCTGGCCGAGGTCGCGGTGACGGCCGAACAGGAGGTCAAGGCCGGCGAGCGGCTCGTCGTCATCGAGGCGATGAAGATGCAGAACGTCATCCTGGCCGAGCGCGATGTCACGGTGGCCGAGCTGCTGGCGCACGAGGGCGATAGCCTTGCGGTGGACCAGCCGGTGCTGCGCTTCAAATGACCGCGCCCGCGACGCGCCCGTTCCGCATTCTCGGCGTGCAGCAGATTGCCGTGGGCGGCACCAGCAGGGACCGCCTGCGGCGGTTGTGGATCGATTGCCTGGGCCTCGCTGTGGAGGGCCACTACAAGAGTGAGCGCGAGAACGTCGACGAGGACATCGCGGTGGCCGGACACGGCGTCGCGCGCTGTGAGGTCGACCTGATGCAGCCGCTCGATGTCGCCCGCAAGCCGGCCGTGCACGAGCCGCCGCTCAATCACGTGGGACTATGGGTCGACGACCTGCCGGCGGCGGTCACCTGGCTGTCGGCGCAGGGCGTGCGGTTCGCGCCGGGCGGCGTCCGCAAGGGCGCAGCCGGCCACGACATCACGTTCATCCATCCCAAGGGTAACGAGCAATTTCCGATCGGCGGAGAGGGCGTGCTGATCGAGCTCGTGCAGGCGCCGCCGGAGGTCATCGCCGCGGCGCGTTAGGCTTAAAACGGGTGCCGCCCGTGCCCCGTGGGATAATCACCGACATCGGGTTCCGCCGGCGTCCGACATCGGATGGATTGTCGGACATCCATCACTCATCCATAGTCGGCTGCGAGCGTCAAGGCGCGCGCGCCGTGCCAAACCGGACTCACCCGCGATTGCCATGCGGTTTCTCCTCAAGGCCCTGACGCACATCCCGCTGCCGATCCTGTACGGGTTCGGATACGTCGCCTATTTCACCGCGTTTCACGTGATGCGCTGGCGCCGCGACCGGGCGGAGGCCGACATCGCCAATGCGTTCCCGGAGAAGAGTCCCGAGGAGCGCGCCGACATCGTCAAGCGCTGCTACCGCAATCTCGCCGATACGGTCGTGGAAGCGTTCTGGGGGTTCGGCGCCAGCACCGAGGCCATCAAGGCTAGGGTAACGTTCGAGGATCCCGAACTCATCCAGCGCGCGATTGACCGCAAGCAGACGCTGCTGCTGCTGGCCGCGCATCACGGCAACTGGGAGTGGCTGTTGCTGGCGGCCGGCGCCTACTTTCCCATCCCGATCGACGTCGTTTACCAGCCGCAGCGCATCGCCGCACTGGACGCGTTCCTGCGCGATTCGCGCTGCCGCTTTGGCGGCAAGCTTATTCCGCGCAAGGAATTCGTCTACGAACTGTTGAGTCACGCCGGCGAGCCGCGCGCCTATGCGCTCATCGCTGATCAGACGCCGCGCAAGAAGGATCCTAAGCACTGGACCCGTTTCCTCAGGCAGGACACCGCGTTCTTCGTCGGCGCCGACAAGATCGCGCGCTTTCTCGAGTCGCCGGTCTACTTCGTGTCGATGAAGCGCGTGCGGCGCGGCCACTACGCCGTGCGGCTCGACGTGCTCGCCGAGCCGCCCTACGACGACGTCGACGATGCGCTGGTCGTGGAGCGCTACGCGCGCTGCCTGGAAAACGCGATCATCGAGAGCCCGGCCGACTGGCTGTGGCTGCAGAAGAAGTGGAAGTACGCGAAGCCCAAGCCAGGTGAAGATACGTACGCCGAGGCCATGCCCGTGCGTGCGAGGACCTGAAAGTGTCCGGCGCGTCCAGCGATCGTTCGCGGCGGCCAATGGGAGGAATGGCGGGTCGCCCCGCGGGCTTCGCGTACAGAAGCAGCGCGCGTGGCGCCGGATCCATCCCGCGCGCCGGCGCGCGACCGCATGTTGCTTCCGTCGGCGCCGCTGGAGCGCGACGCTAATGATGCTGCCACAGGGCCACGGTGGCGAGAAAGCCGCCGGGCAACGCGACCGGCAGCAGGCGCCAGTGCTCGGGGGTGTACGGAGGCGGACCCTCGGCCAGTCGCAGCTGCGCGATGATTTCGACATCCATGCGGCGAAATGGCGCCGACAGCGCGTCTCCGGTCGCCTTGCTCATGGCTTCCTTGCACGTCCACAGCCGCAGCAGCGCACGACGCCGGTCGTCGGCGGCGAGCGCATGGAGCCCGGACTGCTCGCGCGGCGACATGAACTTCCGCGCGACGCCCACGACGTTCAGCGACCGCTCGCCATGCTCGATATCGACGCCGATCCGTTGGCCATGCGTGATGCCGAACAACGCGACGCCTCGCGTGTGCGAAATGTTGAAGTCGAGTCCGTCCGCCTGCGCCGTGAACGGCCGCCCGCGCTCGCCGCGCTGGATCACCACGGCGTCGGCCGCGATGCCCAGCCGCTGCCCCAGCAGCATCCGCAGCGTCGCGCGGCCGACGACGTAGCGGTTCCGCAGGTCGGGGTGGCCGAAGCGCTCCGCACGCACCGTCTCGGCGGCGGAGAGGCTCCGCGCCATTTCGGCGATTTCAGCGGCCGAGCGGGCAAGGCTCGCGAGCCACAGTTCGACGTCGCTCGCCTGCGCGGACACGCGCACCGGCCCCGGCGCGACTTCGCCAGGCACTTCAGCGGTCACGGTATCCGCTAGGGCCACGCCGCCATGCTCGCCGACCAGCGCAGCCGCTTTCCCGACGTGATGGGCTTCCTGCTGGGTCGCATGTCGCGCTGGCCGCGCCGCGTGCTCGATGGGTTTGGATATATCGCCTATTTCGTCGTCTACCGGTTGCTGCGGTGGCGGCGCGCGCTGGCGGCCGGGAACATCGCCAACGCATTCCCCGAGAAAAGCGCCGCCGACCGCGACGTCATTTTGCAGCAATCGTACCGCAATCTCGGCCGCTTCCTGGCCGAGGCACTGTGGGGTTGGAACGCCAGCGCCGAGGCGCTGGCCGCGTGCGTGCACATCGTCAATCCGGAGCTCATCACGCGCTTCACCGCCAACGGGCAGTCGGTGGTGCTGCTGGCGGCGCATTTCTGCAACTGGGAATGGCTGCTGCTGACCGCCGGCGTCGTGCTGAAGGTCCCGATCGACGCCGTCTACAAGCCGCAGCGCCTGGCGGGCGTCGACGAATTCCTCCGCGCGCGACGCGCCCGCTTCGGCGGCAACCCGATTCCGCACCAGAGCTTCATGTTCGAGGTCATGAAGCGCCGCAAGGACGTGCGCGCGTACGCGCTGGTCGCCGACCACACGCCCAAGCACAACGAGGAAAAGCACTGGACCCGGTTCCTGCACCAGGACACCGCATTCTTCGTCGGTGCCGACAAGATCGCCAAGATCCTCAAGGCACCGGTGATCTACGTGGCGATGCGCCGCGAGTCGCCCGGCCGCTACAGCGTCGAATTGAAGCTGCTCGCGGAGCCTCCCTACGACCGCGACTCCGGCCCCGAGATCGTCGAGCGCTACGCGCGCGTGCTGGAGGAAGAAATCCGCCGCAGCCCTGCCGATTGGCTCTGGCTGCATCGGAAGTGGAAGTACAAGAAGCCGCTCTATGCGTGACGAAAACACGGGAGGACAGCGTTCCCCTGTTTTCGTCACGGCGGAATAAGACAGGAAGCCAAAGGCGCTCCCTGTTTCCATTCCGAACTGCAGTCAGCAAGAAAGTCTTCGGACGGCCGGGCGACTTTCCTGTAGCAGAGGCTACGAAGCGTGCCGCTCACAGGCCGCTGCGCGGCGGTGCAGTAGCGCGCTTGTGATCGACGCGCTTCGTGCGCTTTCCATGGGAAAAGTGCGCGGCCGCCCGGAGTTTTTCCCGCTGACTGCAGTTCGTGAACGAAGCGTCGGCCCCGCGCAGCGGGCCGCTACGATTCGTTCATGCTCGGGATTCCGCCTGGCGCGCAGCAAGAAACATCGCCATCGTGCGGACGGTCGGGTATTCGAAGAAGTCGGTGACTTCGAGATAGCCCGGATAGGTCGCCTCGACCTTTTCGTAAATCTGCGCCAGCGTCAGCGAGCCGGTGCCGAGCTCGAACAGGTTGTCGTCGGGGGACAGCGTGCGGTTGGGCAGCGCGGCCTGGCAGATCGACAGCAGCGTCTGCTCCAGGTCGCTGGCGGCGGCCACCTCAGGTGACGCGACGGTTGCGTCGTGGCGGGCGAGTTCGGCCAGCACGTCGCCGAAACGGCCCGCCTCGAAATCGCGGGCAAGTGCGAAACGCTGGATCTTGCCGCTCGTGGTTTTCGGAAATTGCCGCACCGGGATCACCGCGGCGACGGGCAAGCCCATACGTTCGTTCACGACGCGCCGCACCGTCCGCGCGGTCTGCGCGAACGCGGGAAGGTCGTCGCCCTTCGACAGCAGGAACACGAGCACATCGTCGGTCGCCGCATGCGGCGGACGCACGCCGGCGGCGGCGGCGCGGCCGAGCTCGATGCCCGCGTGCTGGGCGAGCACAAGGTCGATGTCCTGCGGATAGTGATTCTGTCCGGCGATGAACAGGATTTCCTTGATGCGGCCGGTGACGACGAGTTCGCCATCGCGCAGCGTGCCGAGATCGCCGGTGTCGAGGTAACCGTCATTGGTGCGCGACGCGCGCGACAATGCCGGGTCGTCATAGTATCCGGGGCTCACGTTGTCGCCGCGGATGAGAATGCGTCCGATCGTTCCCGGCGCGACGGCCGATCCCTGCGCGTTGGCGATGCGCACCGAGCAGCCCTTGACGGGCTTGCCGACCCGCACCAGTTCCACCGCATCCTCGGCGCCGGCAGCGACGGCACACACCACGTCGCCCGGACCCAAGGCCCCGCGCGCGAGATTCTCGACGGCCAGCGGCGCGCCGACGGCGGGAAACGTTACCGCGAGGCTCGCCTCGGCAAGGCCATAAACGGGAAACATGACGTTTGGCGCCAACCGCGCTGGCGCCAGCGCGGTCACGAACTCGCGGCACAGGTCGGCGGCGATCGGTTCGGCGCCATTGAAGATGATGCGCACCGCCGACAGGTCGAGGCCCGCGGTCTTGGCCGGGTCGTGCGATCTGAGAAAGTGCATGTAGCCGAAGTTGGGCGAGCAGGTGACGCTGACGCGGTGCTCGGACGTCTTGGCCATCCACAGGCCGGGGCGGCGCACGAACAGCGAGGTCGGCATCAACCAGTGATCGACGCCCTCGAACAGCGGCGTCAGGTGGAAGCCGATGAGCCCCATGTCGTGCGTCAGCGGCATCCACGACAGGCTTGCATCGTCGTCACGCGCGTCGATGCCGGTGGCGATGGCGTCGATGTTGGCGGTCAGGTTCCGATGTGTGAGGATCACGCCCTTCGGCTCGCTGGTGGAGCCCGATGAAAACTGGATGAATGCGACGTCGTCGGCGGTGGCACGGTGCTCGATTCCCGGTGCGGAGACGTCCGCCACCTCGTCTAAGAACACCGTGTGCCGCTCGAGCTGCGCGAGGCGGTCCGCCAGCCCGTTCTCGGCGGCGTACGTGCGCAGGCGGTCGAAGACCTTGCGCTCGCTGGCGAGCGTCACCGCCGGCAGGCGCGCCAGTACGCGAAAGAACTTCGCCTTGTGCTCCTCGGCATTGCCGGGGGCGAGCGGGACGGCAACGATGCGGCCGATCACGCATGCCCAGAACGTGTCGACGAAGGGCTCGAGCCCGTCGACCAGGATGATCGTGTGCGTGCCTGGCCGCGCACCCACGGATTGCAGATGGTGCAGCAGGCCGAGCGCGCGGCCGCGCATCTCCACATAGGCCACTCGGCGTTCGCTCGATTCGCCGGCGATGTAGTGAATGCCGCGGTCGCTCGAGGCGAGAGTGTCGAAGGCGTCGGTGAGTGTTGCGTGCGAAGGCATGGCGGGACCGTGTGGAAGTGGGGTGCGGCGGCGGTCAGGGTCGCCGGCGAACGTGCATGTAGACGGGCTGGCGCGTGCGCAGGTTCACTTGTGGCTCGATCTCGATCGTCTGCCCCGGCACCAGCTGCAGCGCGAAGCGCCGCGCCAGCATGATCACGTGCGCGTGCATTTCGATCAAGGCCAGGTGCTCGCCGATGCACGCGCGGGGACCCAAGCCGAACGGAAGGTACACGAAGCGATTGCGCGCCGCGCTGCGTTCGGGCAGGAAACGATCGGGATCGAAGGCATCGGGATCGGGCCAATAGGCAGGATGCCGCTGGACGAGGTACGGCGAGATCAGCACGTCGGTGCGTGCGGGGACGGCATAACCGCCGATGCTGGTGGCGCTGATCGACCGACGCGTGAGCAACCAGCCAGGCGGATAGAGTCGCAGCGTCTCGTCGAGCACGCGCCTCACGTACGGAAAGTCGTCGAGATCGTTGTACCCGGGCGCGCCGTCGCCCGCGGCATCGACCTCGCGGTGGATGCGTGTCGCCACCTCCGGCGCCTGCGCCTGCAGGTACCAGAACCAGTTGAGCGAACTCGCGGTCGTCTCGTGGCCGGCGATGATCAGCGTCATGATCTCGTCCAGGAGCTGGCGATCCCCCATCGGCTCGCCGGTGCCGCGGTCGCGCGCGTCGATCAGCAGCGACACGATGTCGCCGCTGCGCACGTTGTCGCGGCGGCGGCGCTCGACGTCGGCCATGATCATTCTGCCGAGCTGCCGGAACTTGTAGGCGAACATGAGATTGCGCTGTGTGTGATCGGTGAGCAGCGCGAATGGATTGCCCGGGCCGCCGCTGTCCAGTTGCGGGAGGTCCTCGCCGAAGAGTGCCAGCAGCACGACGTCGAGCGTGGCCTCGCTCATGTCCTGCGTCACGTTGACCGGTTCGCCGCGGCCAGCCGCCTGCTGCCAGCGCTGCGCCAGCCGTTCCGTTGCTGCGTGAATGTGCGGCATCCACGCGGCGACCACCTTGCGGTGGAACGCCGGCTGGATCATCTTGCGCTGGATCCGCCAGTGGTCGCCCTCGCTGGTCATGAGGCCGTTGCCGAGCAGGATCGCGACGCGCTCGATGCCGATGCCCTTCGTGAAATTCGTGTGCTGGTCGACCAGCACGTGGCGGACATGATCGGGATGCGACAGCACCCAGATATCGCGGTCGAGGGCGGGCGAGTGCGCACGGTAGGCGTTGCCGTGTTCGCGAAACAACTGCGCCAGCGTCGTCAGTGCGTCCGTCTCGAACGTGATGTCGAGCGTGGCGGCGGCGCGGGGCGGTTCAAGTGGCGGAGCGGATTGCGCGTGCATCTGTTTGTAATTGCCCGGAATTTTCCGGTGATCATAGGCTGGTTCGCGCCTTCCGGTGAGATCGATGGCGGAAGTCGTTGCATTGTTTGCGCGGAATCATTATAATTTCGCCTCTCTGCTGCTACGCAATACCCCCCACAAGCAAGAGCACGACAACGGGGGGCGGTCGCACAGTCGGACACCGCAATTGGAAACAACGCGAAACAACGGCGGGTCCCGTGGCGAAGCAGCCTGTTCTTTAAAAATTTGCAACCGATAGGTGTGGGTGCTCGTGGTCTGGGGCCCTGCGCGGGGGCTGTTTCTGCGGGCAACTGTGGGGATGGTTTAGGCGTGGGGGAATCCAAGATATACGAAGTGCTCACACAACGCAGTGAGGCCTGCTACCAGCGATGGTGGAAGGCCGAACGTCTTGTCCTTCGGTAGAAGTACTGGGGGATGGGGCCAACGTTGATATGAGTTTACTTGTCAAAGATCGAACTGAAGAGTTTGATCCTGGCTCAGATTGAACGCTGGCGGCATGCTTTACACATGCAAGTCGAGCGGCAGCGCGGGAGCAATCCTGGCGGCGAGCGGCGAACGGGTGAGGAATACATCGGAACGTACCCCGGAGTGGGGGATAACGCCGCGAAAGCGGCGCTAATACCGCATATGCTCTGAGGAGGAAAGTGGGGGACCTGCAAGGGCCTCACGCTCTGGGAGCGGCCGATGTCCGATTAGCTAGTTGGTGGGGTAATGGCTTACCAAGGCG
>JBDTNR010000038.1:0-13950 GCA_039933655.1 Betaproteobacteria bacterium
GCCTTGCGGCCGGCGCCCATCGCCTCGATGACGGTCGCCGCGCCGGTGACGATGTCGCCGCCCGCATAGACGCCGGCGATCGAGGTGGCGAGGTTGTCGTCGGTCGCGATGTAGCCGCGCTTGTTGAGCACCAGCCTGGCGGTCTGCCCGAGAATGGGATTGGCGTTGGTGCCGATGGCGAACACGACCATGTCGGTTTCGAGCTCGAACTCGCTGCCGGGTACGGTCACCGGACGACGCCGGCCGGATTCGTCGGGCTCGCCCAATTCCATCCTCACGCAGCGCAACGCGCGCACGCTCTTGTTCTCGTCACCGAGGATCTCGATCGGGCTCGACAGCCAGTTGAAGTCGATGCCCTCCTCCTCCGCATGGTGAATTTCCTCCACGCGCGCCGGAGCCTCCTTCTTCGACCGCCGATAGATACAGTGGACGGATTGCGCACCGAGCCGCAGCGACACGCGCAGGGCGTCCATCGCCGTGTTGCCGGCGCCGATCACCGCCACGTGCTTTCCCGGCTTCAACGGCGTGTCGAAATTGGGGTAGTCGCGCGCACGCATCAGGTTGCAGCGCGTCAGGAGCTCGTTGGCCGAAAGCACGCCGTTCAATGACTCCCCCGGTATGCCCATGAAGCTCGGATAGCCGGCACCGGTGCCGATGAAGACGGCGTGGAAACCCATCTCCGTCACCATCTGCTCGATCGTGAACAGGCGCCCGACCAGCGTGTTGCATTCAAACTTGATGCCCAGCCGCGAGAGCTTCTCGAGTTCCGCGTCGATCACCTCGTTCGGAAGGCGGAAGTCGGGGATGCCGTACTTGAGCACGCCGCCGGGCTGGTGAAAGGCCTCGTAGACGATGACTTCGCAGCCGGCCTTCGCCATGTCGGCCGCGCACGCCATGCCCGCGGGGCCCGCGCCGACGATGCCGACCTTGAACCCCGAGGCCTCGATGTACGGTACGTTGGCCCAGCCTTCCTTGATCGCCAGGTCGCCGACGAAGCGCTCGAGACGGCCGATCGCCACCGGTTCCAGCGTGTCACCGACCGTGCAGACGCCTTCGCACTGGTTTTCCTGTGGGCAGACGCGACCGCAGATCGACGGCAGCAGGTTAGTATCGGTGATGATGTCGTACGCGCCGTGGTAGTGCTTTTCCGTGATCTTCTGGATGAAGGCCGGGATGTCGATGCCCACCGGGCAGCCGCGCACGCAGGGCTCGTCGGGACATTGCAGGCAGCGGTCGGCCTCGCGCAGCGCTTCCTCCACCAGATAGCCGCAGGACACCTCGGTGAAGTTCCGCGCGCGCTCCTTCGGATCCTGCTCGCGCGCCGGCGTACGCTCCTGCGGAATCGTCCGGATCGTCTTTTTCTTCGCAGCCATGGCTTAGTGTCCCGACCTAGAAGTTCCGAAGCAAAAGGAGCGGATGAAATCGGCCGCCAGACAAGGCGGGAGGCCGATTGCGTATCCCGTGATACGGTGAGGCCGACCAACGCAGCATGGCGACCGATTTCGCCGCGAACTTGCGAGTGAATTTCTTAAGTCGGGACACTAGTACATCTCCGGGTCGGTGTTGTTCGCGGGTGTCATCGCATCGGCCTGCTTCATCAGCCGGCACGTGTCGTTCCAGTGCTCGAGGGCCACCCGCTCCTCGGCGGTAAAGCGCTTCAGCCGCGCCATCAGGTCGTCGAAATCGACCTGGTGTCCGTCGAAATCGGGACCATCGACGCACGCGAACTTGATCGTGTCGCCGATCTTCACCCGGCAACCGCCGCACATTCCCGTGCCGTCGACCATCAGCGGATTGAGACTCACCATCGTCTTGATGCCATGGGGCCGCGTCGCCTCCGCCGAGCCTTTCATCATGATCGGCGGGCCGATCGCCACGCATTCGTCGATGTCCGGATGGCGTTCGATCGCGACGCGGATGCCGTCGGCCACCGTTCCCTTGAGGCCCATCGACCCGTCGTCGGTGCAGACGATCACCTCGTCGCACACCGAACGGAACTTGTCATCCCAGAACACGAGGTCCTTGGTGCGAAAGCCGATGACGCCGATGACGTAGGCACCGGCCTCCTGAAACGCACGCGCCTGCGGAAAAGTCGGCGCCACGCCGAGGCCACCACCGACGCACAACACTTTTTTCGCATGACCGAGCGGGCTCGGCACGCCCATCGGTCCGACCATCGCATAGAGCGCAGCGCCCACCTTGCAGGTCTGCTGCATCTCCCGCGTCGTCTTGCCCACCGCCTGGATGACGAGCGTGATCGTGCCGCGCTCGCGGTCGAAGTCGGCGATGGTGAGCGGTATGCGCTCGCCGTGCTCGGTCGCCATCACGATGACGAACTGTCCCGGCCGGGCGGCCTTCGCCATCAACGGATGGCGCACCTCAAGCAGGTAGGTGACCGGGGAGAAATCCTCGCGGGCGACGATCTCGAAACTGGACATGGTGGATGTCCTCTTCAGCAGGACGGCCGCAGGCGTCGCCGGCCGTGGGTAGGGGCGACGACGTCGGGCATGGGCGCCGACGGGTCGAACGGGGAACGCGGGACAGGATGCAGTGTCAACCACCTCCCTGCGTGGGAGTCGTGATTGCCATGCACGGCACGAATGCCGTCGGTGACCTGCAAGGTTGCATCCTCCGGGCGGCGTCCAGCCTCTCGTCGCAACGCGTGACTTGTTCGCTCGCGCCAAAGGCCGATTCACCTTGCGCCGATGCTACAGGACCCGTGGCAGCTGCGTGCCCGCGGGGTTTGATCTTCGTCAGTGATTCCGCGATATTCGCCAGCGGCGGCGCGCCAGCATCAGTCGGTACGCGCGCAGGTCCGGAATCCGGCGAAGATGTCGTGCCGCTCGGGAACGTAGAAGTTGCGCAGTCCGGCGTGGAGCAGGCGGGAACGCGTCGCGAACGATCCGCCGCGCAGCACCCGATGATCACCGAACCACGGCGCCGAATATTCGGCGTAAGGGTCCGGTGCGAAGCCCGGAAAGGGCATGAATGCGCTGGACGTCCACTCCCAGACATTGCCGAACATGTGGGTCAGCCCTGGTTCGGCGCACGAAGCCGCCATCGGTCCGGCCTGCCGGTGATCGAGATTGGCCGCCACATCCAGGGGCACGGTGGCAGCGGCAAATTCCCACTCGGCTTCCGTGGGCAGCCGGCGGCCCGCCCACGCGCAATATGCTTCCGCCTCGAAGGCATTGACGTGGATGACCGGTTCGGCGGCGGACAGCGCCGCCCGGTCCCCGAAACGTCGTTGTCGCCATGACCCGTCTTCCTGCTGCCAATACGCGGGATGCACGGCCTCGCGCGCGCAGCGCCATTGCCAACCGGTCGTGGACCAGACGTCGCGGCGGCGATAGCCGTCATCGGCGACGAAGGCCGCGAACTCGCCGTTGGTGACGCAGCGCCGCGCGAGGGCGAACGGTGCAAGCGTCACCTCGTGTCCCCATTTCTCGTTGTCGAACACGAAGCGCGTCGCGTCCGCTCCCGCCGCCGCGCCCTGCATGAACGTGCCGCCGGTGAATTCGATGTCCGTTCCCGCGCCGGGCACCACTTCGCTCGACGCGGGAGCCCGCGGATAGCCGGGTGGCAGCGGCAGCGCCAGCGACTGCAGCGTCATCAGCAGCGCCTCGACGTGCATGTCCTCGTGATAGAGCGCGAGCTCGAAGAAGTACCGCTCGCCGTCGCGCGATGCCGCCAGCGCGTCGAGCGTGTCGGCCAGCGTCGCGGCGAGGTAGCCGTGGATGGCGGCCCAATCCGGCAACGCGAGCTGCCAGCGCGTCGCGTACGGCACGCGCGCGGAATCCCACCAGCCATCGGCGCCCGGCTGACGCGACGGCGTCCGTTGTCCAAGCGGATCGTCGGGCGCATGACGCCGGCACCAGAATTCCTGGAACCAGCCGATGTGGCCGACCTCCCACCGCGGCAGGTTGACGCCGGGTTGCTGCGGAAACGCCCGTTGGTCCGGCGTCAGGTGGGCGTACATCCGCTGCGTATAATCGCGCACATCGACGAGCGCTCGCGCGATCGCCGCGGCCGAGCGCGGGGCGCCCGTGTTGTCGTGACTGCGTTCTTCCATGCCCACCACGCGCGCCCCCACGTTGCTCCTCGTCACGCCGTACCTTGCCGATGCCAACAACGGCAACTGGCAGACGGCTGCGCGCTGGGCGCGCCTTCTTGCACCGCACTTCTGCGTGATTGTACAAGCCGCCTCCGAGCCGCTCGCCCGCTCCCGCGCCGCGCCTGCGGTCGCGATGATCGCGCTGCATGCGCGGCGAAGTCACGCGGCGATCGCCGGCTGGCGCGAGCGCCATCCGGAACGCGCGCTGGTCGTCGCGCTCACGGGGACCGACCTCTACAAGGACCTGCCCGGCGGGGATCGCGCGACGGTCGAATCGCTGGAACTTGCCGATCGCATCGTCGTGCTGCAGGACGACGCGCCGAATCACCTGCCACCGGCGGCGCGCGACAAGGCGCGCGTCGTCTTCCAGTCCGCGCGGACGCTGCTGCCGTGGTCGGGCAAGCGCGCCGACCGGCTGCATTGCCTGCTCGTCGCGCACCTTCGCGACGAAAAGGACCCGGCGACGGTATTCGCCGCGTGGCGGCTGCTGGACCGGGCTGTGCCGGCCACGCTGGCCATCGTCGGCGCCGCGCTCGATCCGGCGCTCGGCCGCGCCGCCCGCGACCTGGCGGCTGCCGATCCGCGCGTCGAATATCTGGGTCCGCGCGCGCACGCCTGGACACGGCAGGCGATCAAGCGCGCCCATCTGCTCGTCGTACCATCGCGGATGGAAGGCGGCGCAAACGTCGTGGTGGAGGCCGTGACCTCCGGCACCGCCATCCTGGCGAGCCGCGTATCCGGCAATATCGGCATGCTGGGCGCCGACTACCCTGCTTATTTCGCCGCCGGCGACGCCGCAGCGCTCGCGGCGCTCGTGGTGCGCGCCGGCTTCGATGCCGCCTTTCGCGACGCGCTCCAGGCGGCATGCCGGCGGCGCGCGCCGCGCTTCGCGCCACCGGTCGAAGCGCAATCGCTGGGCGCCGTCGTCGACGAGGCGATCGCCGCGCGCGGGATTAGAATGACCTCCTGATCGCCTGTCGCGCCGAGCCTCCTCCAAAGGAACACCATGAACGCCCCCGATTCCCTGCCGTTGCGGCTCACCTCCTTTTCGCACGGCGGCGGCTGCGGCTGCAAGATCGCCCCCGCCGTGCTGCAGCAGATCATCGCCAAGGCCGGGCCGTCGATCCTGCCCGCGCAGTTGCTCGTCGGCATCGAGACCGCGGACGACGCGGCGGTCTACCGGATCAATGACACGCAGGCGATCGTCGCCACCACCGATTTCTTCATGCCGATCGTCGACGATCCGTTCGACTTCGGCGCCATCGCCGCCACCAACGCGATCTCCGACGTCTACGCGATGGGCGGCACGCCGCTCTTCGCACTCGCACTCGTCGGCATGCCGGTCAACCAGTTGCCGCTGGACACGATCCGCAAGGTGCTGCAAGGGGGCGAGTCGATCTGCAACAAGGCGGGCATCCCGATCGCCGGCGGCCACACGATCGACTCGGTCGAGCCGATCTACGGCCTGGTCGCGATCGGCCTCGTCGATCCGAAGAATCTAAAGCGCAATGCCGGTGCACGGCCCGGCGACCGCCTCATCCTCGGCAAGCCGCTCGGTGTCGGCATCTACAGCGCCGCGCTCAAGAAGGACAAGCTGTCGGCGGAAGGCTATGCGGCGATGATCGCGAGCACGACGCAGCTCAATACGCCAGGCATCGCGCTGGGCAAGCTTCCGACCGTGCACGCATTGACCGACGTCACCGGTTTCGGCCTCCTCGGCCATCTGCTCGAAATCTGCAAGGCATCGGGCACCGGCGCAACGGTCGACTTTTCGCGTATCCCGCTGCATCCGGGCACGCTCGAATTCGCGCGCGCCGGCTATTTCACCGGAGCGTCGGGTCGCAACTGGGGCGGCTATGGCGGCGACGTCGACCTCGGCGCCGCCCTCGGCGATGCCGAGCAGGCGCTGCTGACCGACCCGCAGACCTCGGGCGGCTTGCTCGTCGCCTGCGCACCCGACGCCGTCGACGACGTGCTGTCCGTGTTCCGCGCCGAAGGGTTTGCCGCCGCCGCCGTCATCGGCGACGTGACGGCGGGTGCGCCGCGCGTCGCCGTGCGCTGATGGCGCCGCGCGCATCGCAATCTGCGCGGTGTCGGCACGCGCTGGCACCTGTCGCGCGCCGACAGGCGGCGATCGGAGGCCGAGTATAAGTACGCGTCGCGCCGGCCCGACGAACGAAGATCGTTCGTGCGCGACGACCGCCATTTCCCGTTCCCCGCACGAAGGCCGTCGTCGCGAAAAGCTGTGCTAAGGTGGCCGTATCATTCGGGCCACCGGCAGGAGTTGCCCATGTCGTTCGCCAAATCCCCATTCGAAATGACGCGTGCGGTGAAGACCGCCGCCGCCAATGGCGCGCTCGGTGTCCGCTTCGAGGCCGTGCGCCAGCAGACGGCGCGGCTGGCGGCACCGCTGTCCGCCGAGGACTGCGCGCTGCAGTCGATGCCCGACGCCAGTCCCGTCAAGTGGCATCTTGCGCACGTCACGTGGTTTTTCGAGACGTTCGTGCTCGCCGAGTTCGCGCCGGGCTACAAATCGTTCGACCCCGCGTTCCGCGTGCTGTTCAATTCGTACTACAACGTTGTCGGCGACCGGCATCCGCGCCCCGAACGCGGCCTGCTGTCGCGTCCCGACCTGCGAACGGTCCTCGCGTACCGCGCGCACGTCGAAGCCGCCATGGCGCGGCTGCTCGCGCAGCCGCTGCCGCCCGCTGCCGCCGCGCTGATCGATCTCGGACTCCATCACGAGCAGCAGCATCAGGAACTCATCCTCACCGACGTCAAGCACCTGCTGTCGCGCAACCCGGCGCGGCCCGTCTACCACCCGCGCTGGCCGCTGGCGCGCGTGAAGCCACGGCCGCTCGCGTGGCACGATTTCGACGGTGCACTCGTCACGGCGGGTCATGCCGGCGGCGGCTTCGCGTTCGACAACGAGACGCCCGCGCATCGCGTGTTCGTCGCGCCGTTCGCGCTCGCGTCGCGGCCGGTCACGCACGGCGAGTTCGCCGAGTTCATCGCCGACGGCGGCTATCAGCGACCGGAACTGTGGCTGTCGCTCGGCTGGGACACGGTGCTCGCGCGCGGCTGGGAGGCGCCGCTGTACTGGGAGCGCACCGGAACGACCTGGCGTACGTTCACCTTGCATGGCATGGTCGACATCGACGCGCACACGCCCGTTTGCCACCTGAGTCTTTTCGAGGCGGATGCCTTTGCACGCTGGGCCGACGCCCGGCTCCCCACCGAATTCGAGTGGGAACTGGCCGCGTCGCGGCAACCGCTCGCGGGCAATTTCCTGGAGACCGGCGCGCTGCATCCGCTGCCGCTCGCGGGTCACCAGCCGACGACGGGACCCGCGCAGATGTTCGGCGACGTATGGGAGTGGACACGCAGCGACTACGCGCCCTACCCCGGCTACCGGCCGGCAGGGGGCGCCGTCGGCGAGTACAACGGCAAGTTCATGTGCAGCCAGTACGTGCTGCGGGGCGGCAGCTGCGCGACGCCGGAGACGCACATCCGCGCGACCTATCGCAACTTCTTCCCGGCGGACGCGCGCTGGCAGTTCTCCGGCGTCCGCCTGGCGCGCGATCAGGCCGCGTAGAACACCGCGAAGTCGTGGCGTTCGTCATGCCAGCAGCGGACACTTTGAAAACCGGCGTCCTGCAACAGCACGGTGAACTCGGCCGGCGCGTATTTGTACGAGTTCTCGGTGTGGATGCGCTCGCCGGCGGCGAACGCGCGCATGGCGCCCGGCAGCCGCACGCTATGCGCCGTTCGCGCCTCCAGATGCATTTCCACGCGCCCGGCCGCTTCGTCGTAGAAGCCGCGGTGGTCGAACGCTTCCGGCCGGAAATCGCTGCCGAGGATGCGGTTGACGTGATGCAGCACGTTGCGGTTGAACGCGGCCGTGACGCCGAGGGCGTCGTCGTACGCGGCGTCGAGCCGCGCCTTGTCCTTCTTGGTATCGACGCCGATGAGCAGCCCGCTGCCGGCGCGCCCCACGCAATGCAGGTGAATGTCGCGCAGGAAGCGCAACGCATCGCCGGGCGCGAAGTTGCCGATCGACGAGCCCGGATAAAAGAACGTCACCGGGTCGCGGCCGAGGTCGTGCTCGAGGTTCAAACCCTTCGTGAAATCGGCGACGATGCCGAGCATCTCGATCCCGGGGAACTCCGGCGCCATCCGGGCGAGCGATCGCGCGATCTCGTCGCTGGCGAAGTCGACGGCGACATAGCGCGACGGCACGATGTAGGGCAGCCACGCCTGCGCCTTCGAGCAGTCGCCGGCGCCGAGGTCGACGAACTGCCTGCCGCGGCCGACGGAGGCAGCGATGGCCTCCCGGTGTTCGCTGAAGATCGCCCGCTCCGTCCGCGTCGGGTAGTACTCGGGCAGCTCGCAGATGGCGCCGAACAACGCGCAGCCCAGCGCGTCATAGAAATACTTGGGAGGAATCACGGCCGGCGTCGCGACCAGGCCCGCGATCAGCGCAGCGCGCTCGGCGAGCGGTTCGCGCACCAGGCGCTGGACAATACGGTAGTCGTTCATGCGCGATCGCGAAGCCGTGCTGGATTGGACCGCAGATGATAACCGTCGTGGCCGGGATCAGTCGCCTGTGGCTCGCGTTCGCGTTGCTGGTGAGCGGCGCCGCGCACGCCGATGCCGGTCTCCTGCCCTGGACAGGCGGCCCGACGCCCGCACTGCGCGCACGGAACCTGGCCGGCGACGACCTCCGCCTCGGCGCTTTCGCCGGGCGCACCGTCATCGTGAATTTCTGGGCGACGTGGTGCGCGCCATGCGTGGCCGAGATGCCGTCGCTGCAGCGGCTGCGCGACAGGCTCGGCGATCGCAACGTCGAAGTGATTGCCGTGAACTACGAGGAGAACGCGGCGCGCATCCGCCCGTTTGTCGAGCGTCTCGGCGTGACGTTTCCCGTGGTCCGCGACCACGACGGAACGCTGCGCACCGCGTGGAAGGTCGGTGTCTTTCCGACGTCGTTCGTCGTCGGTCCCGACGGGCGGATCGCGCTCGTCGCCAAAGGCGAGATCGACTGGGACGCGCCGCAGGTAGAATCGCGCATTCGCGGCCTTTAGGTCACCATTCCGGACGTCGCCCCCCATCCGCGCAATCCGCTTCAAGCGCACCAAAGGACAATCCATGGATCGCCGCTCGTTCATCGCCTCAGCCGCCGTCGCTCCGCTCGCGATCTCGTGGTCACCCGCAACGCTGGCCCAACCGCGTACCTTCGCGCCCGCCTCGACTGGCTGGCGCACGTTCGAAATCACCACGCGCCTCGAAATCGCCAATGCCGGCCCCGACACCCGTGCGTGGATTCCCATCCCCGCCATCAACACCGACTGGCAGCAATCGCTCGCGAGCACCTGGTCGGGCAACGTGCGCGACGCCGCGCTGGATACCGAAGGCGTTTATGGCGCGAAGATGGTGCGCGCGAGCTGGGCCGACGACGAAATGGCGCCAGTGATCGTCGTCGTCAGCCAGTTTCGCTCGCGCGACCGCGCGCTGGACTGGAAGCAGAGGACGAGCGTCACTGCCGTCCCCGCCGACCTGGCCCTCAACCTGAAGGCGACGTCACTCATTCCCACCGACGGCATTGTCGGTGAGACGGCGGCGAAGATCGTCGCCGGAAAGACCACGGACGTCGACAGGACGCGCGCGATCTATGACTGGATCGTCGCCAACACGTTTCGTGAGCCGACGGTGCGCGGCTGCGGCGTCGGCGACATCAAGGGCATGCTCGAGACCAACAACATGGGCGGCAAGTGCGCGGACCTGAACGCGCTGTTCGTCGGCCTCTGCCGTGCGGCCGGCGTCCCCGCGCGCGACGTCTACGGCATCCGTGTGGCCAAGTCGGCGTTCGGCTACAAGGAACTGGGGGCCGGCAGCCCCGACATCTCGAAAGCGCAACATTGCCGCGCCGAGGTGTGGCTCGAAGGCTTCGGCTGGGTGGCGATGGACCCGGCGGACGTCGCCAAGGTGATGCGCATGGAAACGCCGGAATGGATCAAGGATCGGCGCCACGATATCGTGGCGCCGGTGTACAGCGCGCTGTTCGGCGCCTGGGAGGGCAACTGGATGGGCTACAACGTCGCGCACGACGTCGCGCTGCCCGGGTCGACGGGACCGCAGCTCGGCTTCCTCATGTACCCGCAGGCGGAGACGCGCGGCGAGCGCGTCGACAGCCTCGACCCGGACACATTCAAGTACAGGATCACCGCGCGCGAAATCGCGGGTTGAGCGGCGCGCGGATCCGGGCCGGCGTGTCGCGACTGCTGCCGGCCGCGTTCGCCGTGACCGCGCAACTATCGTCAGCGGCGCCCGCTTGGCAAGCGGCGACCGCCACCGGCGACATCGGCCTCTATCCCGCGCCGGCGTTTCGGGTGACGACCGGCGACTGCGGCGACTGCGCGACCATCCGCCAGGCGCGCTGGTACTTTCGCGACGAAACGATCGCGGTGCCGGACAGTGCGCACCCGGTCGCGACGTTTGCGACCGGCGTGCACGCGTTCGATGACGTCCGCCAGTGGGCGTCGACGCGGCCCGCGGACGCGTCGATCGACTATCCGCCGCTGGTGTGGATCGCGGCGCCGCAGGTCCTCCGCCATGCACGCCTGACTGCCCACGGCACGGCGGTGACCGCCGCCGACAGCGAAATGGCATTCGAGCCTACGCCAAAAATTCCACTCAACCGCTCGTACTACGACGCGACGTCGGTGGCTTTTTTCGCGCAACGCGACATCACGGTGCGCGGCACGGCGACCGCCGACGCACTGGTCGCGCGCGCGCTCTGGCCAGAGGATTTTCGTGTCGGCGCCGCGGCGGCGCCGGTGCGCGCGCTGCCCGACCCCACGTCGCCCGCGCAAAGCCTGCGCACGCTGATGCGCGAAGCGCCGCGCGGGGGCGCGCAGAGTCCGTATGCCGTCACGACGATCTGGCAACGCGACGCGGCGCTCGCGCAATGGGCGGGCCGGCCCGTCATCGCACTGATGGTCAACGGCGCGCAGGGCGACGACGACGAAGCCCACGCCGGCCACTTCGCCATCGTGACCGGCCGGATACAGGCGGACGGCGCGATCGGCGACTGGCTCGTCAACAACTATTACTCGCTCGACGTCGAGAGCGAAAAAGGCATCATCGCGGCGCCGGTGCCGCTCGACAACTACTTAGGCGACCTGAACAGCGGCCAGGGCTGGTACCGGCCGTCGTACATGCTCGTCGCCGTTTTGCGAGACGAGCGCGCCGCCGTTCTCGTGCAATCGGCGCTGAACCGCGTCTACAACCAGTTCTACCGGCACCAGATCGAGTACTACCACCCGAACCAGAACTGCACGAGCATCAGCATCGACACGCTGCGCGCGCTCGGCTGGGCTGTCCCTGCGCGCGGACCTTCGAGCCGCGCGGCCGCGTGGCTCGGCTTTCCGTTCCTCGCGCTGAAGGACATGTCGATCGGCAAGGCGAAGCTCGCGTTCGACTACCTGCGCACCGACCAGACGCGACTCATGCCCGCGGCGGCGCTGGAGCAGGCGTTCGCAAGCCTGCTGGCGCTCGGCCGCGAAGGATCACGCGGCGCCGGGCATGGGCGGCTTGCGCAAATGCTCGCCCTGGACCTGGACGCGCTCGCGTTCGTCCGCCTGCCGCAGTTTCCGTCGAGCCGCGTGTTCGGCGACGCGCCGGCCGTCACCACGTGGGAGTACAAGGCGCGTATTCCCGACGATCCCGCGCTCGCGCAGATCGTGCCGGTGCCGCCGCGCCCGTTTCCGGTCGAGCTTCGCGATCCCGATCTGCTCCCGCCGACGTGGCGGCCGTCCGACTATGCGGTCATCGCCTGGGGCGTGCTGTCCGTCGTCGGCATTGCGTTCCTGCTATGGCGCGCGTGGCGCTGGCGGCGGCACCGCCACGCTGCGGTCTGAGCCGCGCCGAACGGACGCATCACGCTCGCAGCAGCAGGCGATCGCGGTGCGCCAGCGTCGGAAACAGCCGTACCCAGAGGCCGGCGACGACGAGCGACTGCGCCGTCGTTCCCGCGAAGGAGGGAACCCGGCGACTCTCCTTGCACGACGCTGGATCCCTGCTTTCGCGGGGACGACGTCAGTCTTGCGAATGCTGTCACTCATTGCGGCAACGATCAACAGCACGGCAACGATCAAATATCACGGCCCGCACATCGTCGCGCCCGACGCGGCGAGTTCGGAACCGAACTGCGCCGGCGCGTCACACCGCGAGCGGCCGGTCCCAGTACGGTTCGGGGCCGTAACGTTCGAGCAGGAAGTCGATGAAGACGCGGACCTTCGGCGACAGGTGGCGATTCGGCAGGTACACGGCGTAGATGTGCTGGTCCGATGGTACGTACTCCGATAGCACGGCCTGCAACCGCCCCGCCTGCAGGTCGCGCCCGACGATGAACGTCGGCAGGATCGCCACACCCAGGCCGCCGAGCACTGCCTGCGACAGCGCCTCGTCGTCGTTCAGTGTCAGGTTGCCTGACACCGGCACCGCGACCAGGGCGTCGGGACCACGGAAATGCCATTGGTCGTGCGGCCGCATGTGCGTGTACGTCAGGCAGTTGTGGGTTGCGAGATCGGCAGGCGCGCGGGGAATGCCATGGCGGGCGAAGTAGTCGGGTGTGGCGCACACCTTGCGGTGCACGGGGGCCAGCTTGCGCGCCACGATGTTCTGTCCGGGATCGCGCGCGAGGCGGACGGCGACGTCGTAGCCTTCGTCGGCCAGATCGACGAACCGATCATGGATCGTCATGTCAACGCTCATGTCGGGAAACCGCTCGAGGAAAGGCGCGAGTGCCGGCGCGATGTGCAGCGTGCCGAACGCGACCGACGCGCTGACCTTCAGCAAACCGCGAGGCTCCGCGTGCAGGCGGCCCACGGCGAGCCGCGCCTCCTCGACTTCCTCGACGATGCGCGCGCAATGCGCATAGAACGCCGCGCCGGCCTCGGTGACGCTCATCTGCCGCGTGGTCCGGTTCAGCAGGCGCGCACCCAGCGACTGTTCGAGACGGGCGATCAGCTTGCTGACGCTCGACTTCGACATCCCGAGGTGCCGAGCGGCGCCGGACAGGCTCTTCTCCTCGACCACCCGCGCGAACACGGCCATTCCCGTCAGGTCATCCATTGGCGCCTCCGGCATTGTTTCCCACAGGAAACAATATTGTGCACGAACCCGGGGTTATCAAGCGCCGTCGCAGACCCCATCATTCACTGCAGGTGCGCGCGAACGCCGGCGGACGGCTCAGAAGTCGACGCACAGTTCGCCCCGATCGCGCCCGGGCCCGATGCCGCTACCGGCGGATCGGGCCTCTTGCATTGATTCCCCGGACAGACCAATCCCCGGCGTCACGCGCCGGCGAAACAACAGGAGACATGCCATGAACCAGGAGCAGAAGATCATCCTCACCGCCGCCGATTTTGCCCGACTGAACGGCCTCGTCAGCGACCCCGGCCTCGCGGCGGAACTCGACAAGGCGCTGATCGTCGACGCCCGCCGCGCGCCACGCGACCTCGTGACGATGAACTCGCGCGTGCGCTATCAAGACGAGAGCACCGGCGAGATCCGCGAGATCACCATCGTCTATCCGCAGGACTCGAACCCGTCCGCAGGTGATGTCTCGGTGCTGGCGCCGGTGGGCACCGCATTGCTGGGTCTCACGGTGGGTCAGTCGATTCACTGGCCGTTCCCCGACGGCGGCTCGCGCGACCTGCGCGTGGTCGAAGTCATCCGGCAGCCGGAGGCGGACGAGCGCGTGGAGGCGTAGCGCCCGGCGCGGCGGGACTGCGATCGCTGCCATCGGCCGCCGCCCGCACCGCCGCTTGACC
>JBDTNR010000039.1:0-13934 GCA_039933655.1 Betaproteobacteria bacterium
GTTCGCCGATCAGGCGGTGATCGCCATCGAGAACGTGCGGCTGTTCAAGGAACTGGAGGAGCGCACTGCCGAACTCACCCAGTCCGTTGGCGAACTGAAGGCATTGGGCGACGTCGGGCAGGCGGTCAGCTCGACGCTCGATCTCGACACCGTACTGCGCACCATCGTCACGCGGGCCAACGAACTCGCCGGCATGGACGGTTGCGGAATGTACGAGTATGACGAAGCGCGCGGGGAGTTCTACCTGCACACCGCGACGGGCCTGCCCGAGCCGCTGGTCGATGCGCTGCGCGCGAATCCTGTCCGCAAAGGCGAAGGCGCGCTCGGGATGCTGGCGGTGACCGGCAAACCGGTGGAAGTCCGCGACATCAGGGACGAAGCTCGCTATCGCAGCCGCGTGCGGACGCTGCTGCTACGCCTCGGTTACCGCGCGCTGCTGGCGGTGCCGCTGCTGCGCGAAGATCATCTGCTGGGCGGACTGGTGGTGAATCGCAAGAGCGCCGGCGAGTTCTCGCCGCAGGTGATCGACCTGCTGCGGACCTTCGCTTCGCAATCGGCGTTGGCGATCCAGAACGCCCGGCTGTTCCGCGAAATCGGCGACAAGGGGCGACAGCTCGAAACGGCGAGCAAGCACAAGAGCGAATTTCTCGCCAACATGTCGCACGAGCTGCGCACGCCACTCAACGCGATCATCGGCTTCTCGGAAGTGCTCGCCGAACGCCTGTTTGGCGACATCAATGACAAGCAGGCGGAGTACCTTGCCGACATCATGGATTCCGGCCGGCACCTGCTCGCGCTCATCAACGACATCCTCGACCTGTCGAAGATCGAGGCCGGCCGCATGGAGCTCGACCGCGTCGATTTCGAGTTGCGCGCCACCCTCGACGGCACGCTGAACCTGGTGCGCGAACGCGCGCAGCGGCGGGGGATCGAGCTGCGCTGTACGGTGGACGAACACCTTCCGAAGGTCCGCGCGGATGAGCGCAAGGTGAAGCAGGTCCTGCTCAATCTGCTGTCCAACGCACTCAAGTTCACGCCCGAAGGCGGCGCCATCGACGTCGCGGCTCGCCGGCACGACAACCACGTGCAAATCTCGGTCACCGATACCGGCGTCGGCATCGCCCTCGAGGACCAGGCCGCCGTATTCGAGGAGTTCCGGCAGGTGGGCGCGACGGCAAGGAAGATCGAGGGCACCGGACTCGGGCTCGCGATTTCGCGGCGGATCGTCGAACTGCACGGCGGCCGCATCGGCGTCGAGAGTGAAGCCGGCCAGGGGTCGACGTTCACGTTCACGCTGCCGCTCTCGCCAGGCGACCCCGGGCCGCTTAAGGATCCTCGCGCGGGCGCCGGCATGCTAAGCTTCAGCCGCCCCGATGACGCGCCCCGCTCGGACCGCGGTCCACTGCCGTGCGCGCCCGTCACAACCCGGAGATGACCGTGCCAGGCCTCTTGCCCAATGTCGATCCCGACGGATTGCTCGAATACTCGGTCGTGTTCACCGACCGCAGCTTGAACCACATGTCACGCAGCTTCCAGGGCGTCATGCGCGACATCGCGGACACACTGAAGCACGTCTACAACGCGAAAACCGCGATCATTGTCCCGGGCAGCGGCACCTTCGGCATGGAAGCCGTGGCGCGGCAGTTCGCCACCGGCAAGAAGTGCCTCGTCATCCGCAACGGCTGGTTCAGCTTCCGCTGGACGCAGATCTTCGACATGGGCGGCATTCCCGCCGAGTCGACGGTGCTGAAGGCACAGCGGATCGGCACCGGCAAGCAGGCGCCGTTCGCGCCGGCGCCCATCGACGAGGTCGTGGCCGCCATCCGCGCGCACCGACCCGACGTCGTGTTCGCGCCGCACGTCGAGACGGCGGCCGGCATCATCCTGCCCGACGACTATCTGCACGCCGTCGCCGCCGCCGTCCACGAAGTCGGCGGCCTTTTCGTCCTCGACTGCATTGCCTCGGGCGCCATCTGGGTCGACATGGTGGCCAACGGCATCGACATCCTGATCAGCGCGCCGCAAAAAGGCTGGAGCGGATCGCCGTGCTGCGCGCTCGTGATGCTGAGCGAACGCGCGCGGGTCGCCATCGACGGCACCACCAGCACGAGCTTCGCGTGCGACTTGCGCAAGTGGCTGCAGATCATGGAAGCCTACGAAAAGGGCGGCCACGCGTATCACGCGACGTTGCCCACCGATGCGTTGACGCGCCTGCGCGACGTCATGAAGGAAACCGAGCGCTTTGGCTTCGAGCGCGCGCGCGCCGCGCAGCAGGAACTGGGCGACAAGGTGCGCGCATTGCTGGTCCGCAGCGGCATCCCAAGCGTCGCCGCGCCAGGTTTCGAGGCACCGGGTGTCGTCGTCAGCTACACGGAAGACCCGGACATCCAGTCGGGCCGCAAATTCATCGACCAGGGGCTGCAGACGGCCGCCGGCGTCCCGCTGCAATGCGACGAAGGTGCGGACTTTCAGACGTTCCGTATCGGCCTCTTCGGGCTCGACAAGCTCGCCAACGTCAGCCGCACCGTGCAGAGCCTGGAACGCGCGCTGCGCCAGGTGGCGGCACCCGCGCTCGAGCCGCGCTGATCACTCATCGCGTCGTGGCGCACGCAGGACCCCTGGCGTAGCGACTGCCTGCCGCGGGTGACGGTCGCCTCGAAGCGTTCCCTTGCCGTCATTGTTCACGCGCGCCCCGACCTCGCCGCCCTCGCCGCTCGTGCGGTGGCTGCCGTGGCTTGCCGGCTACCGCCGGCGCGACGCACGTGACGACGCGCTGGCCGGCAGCACGCTGGCCGCGTACGCGGTGCCCAGCTCCATCGCGTATGCGCAGCTAGCCGGCATGCCGGTGCAGACCGGCCTCTACTGCTACCTCTTCGCGGGACTCGCGTACGCGCTCTTCGGCACGTCGCGCCAGCTCGCCGTGGGGCCGACGTCGTCGATCGCGCTGACGCTCGCCGTCACCTTAGGCGGTCTGGCGGCCGGCGACCCGGCGCGGTATGCCGAACTCGCCACCGCCACCGCGCTGTTCGTCGGTCTCGCCGCACTCTTCGCGTGGGCGATGCACTGGGGCGGCATCGTCCACTTCATCTCGGAAACGGTGCTGACCGGCTTCAAGATCGGCGCCGGCACGGTGATCGCCGTCAGCCAGCTGCCGCTACTGCTCGGCTTTGCGGGCAGCCACGGTGATCTCGCGGCCACGCTCGTTCACCTCTGGCACAACCTGCCGGGAACTCACGTCCCGTCACTGGCGTTCGGCATCGTGGCGCTGGTTGCCCTGCAAGTGGGACATGCCGTGCGACCGCGCTGGCCGATACCGCTGCTCGTCGTCGCGGTGTCGCTCGCACTGATGGAACTGCCGGGCATCGGCGCCTATGGCATCGCCACCGTCGGTGCCATTCCACAGGGCATTCCGCTGCCGGCGCTCCCGCAACTCCACTGGTCAGAGCTCAACACGCTGTTGCCGCTGTCGCTCGCGTGCTTTCTGCTGGCCTACAACGAAGGGATCGCCGCGGCCCGGCTGCTGGCGCTGCGGCACGAGTCCGCGATCGATCCCAACCGCGAGCTGCTCGGGCTCGGCGCCGCCAACGTCGCCATCGCGTTCGGCCACGGCTTTCCCTCGGCCGGGGGACTGTCGCAATCGCTGGTCAACGACGAGGCACGCGCGCGCACGCCGGTGTCGATTGTCGTCTGCTCCGCGTGGATGGCGATCGTGCTGCTGTTCCTCACCGGCCTGTTCGACGGCCTGCCGCTGCCGCTGCTCGCCGCGCTGGTGCTGGCCTCCGTGCAGAGCATGTTCAAGATCGACGAGATGCGCCAGCTCCGCCGGGTCAGCACGGCCGAGTTCGCCATTGCGATGGTGACGATCGCCGCGGTGCTGGGTCTCGGCATCCTGAAGGGTGTGCTGGTCGCATGCGTGTTTTCGCTGGCGATGCTGATCCGCCGGCTTGCGCTCCCCGAGTGCGTGCTGCTGGGCCGACTGCCCGGCACCGACCATTTCGTGTCGCTGATCCGCCACTCGACTGCGCAACAGGTGCCGGGCGTACTGGTGTTCCGCCCCAATGCCGCGCTGCTGTACTTCAATGTCGACACCGTGCGCGAGCACATGGTCGCGCTGCTGCATCGCAAGGAGGCGCCGCTGCGGCGAATCATCCTCGACATGTCGTTCACGACGGAACTCGATCTGTCGACGATCCGCATGCTCTCCGACTTCGCGCGCCTGGCGCAGGAGGACGGCGTGGCGGTGCTGCTGGCCGATGCGCACTATCGCGTCCGCGCGATGCTCGACAAGCAAAAGCTCGGCCGGCTGCTGGGCGATCTGTCGCGCGCGTACTCGATCGCCGAGCTGGTCGACGGGCTCCAGTACGACCTGCCGCCGCCCGCGCTGGCGAAGATGCAGGCGCAGCGCTAGCAGTTCGTTGAAAAACGCGGGAGGACAGCTCTCCCACGTTTTTCAACGAGGACAAGCAATGCAAGATATGAGCGGCGACTTCGGGCGGCCGCGCGCCGCCGCTTTGAAAAGGCCAGGAAAAAACGAGCGGCGTGCCGGCAGCAAGCGAATTTCAACATACTGCTAGGGCCCTAAGGATTCGTCCCGGTCTGTAAGATGGCGGCGTCAGCCGCGACAGTTGCCAGCGGCCGCCGGTACGTCTCGCGCGTGCGGCGCCGGCCATTCCACCTGCGGAGCCTTCTTGCCCCAACCCGAATTCGACCTTGTCGTCATTGGCGGCGGTTCCGGCGGACTGGTCGTCGCCGCCGGCGGCAGCACGCTGGGCGCCAAGATCGCGCTGGTCGAGCGCCACAAGCTGGGCGGCGATTGCCTCTGGTACGGCTGCGTGCCGTCCAAGGCGCTGCTGAAGTCGGCGCGCATCGCGTACCAGATGCGCCATGCGCAGCACTGGGCGCTCGCGCCAGCCGATCCGCAGCCTGACCTCGCGCGCGTCATGGAGCGCGTGCGCGACGTCATCGGCCAGATCGAGCCCAACGACAGTCCCGAGCGCTTTCGCGAACTGGGGGTCGACGTGATCTTTGGCGACGGCCGCTTTGTCGCGCCCGACACGTTCGTTGTCGGCGACCGGCGGCTGACCGCCCGGTCGTTCGTCATCGCTACCGGGTCGCGGCCGGCGGTGCCGCCTATCCCCGGGCTCGCGTCCACGCCCTACCTGACCAACGAGACCGTGTTCGACCTCCGCGAGCCGGTGCCGTCGCTGCTCGTCATCGGCAGCGGTCCGATCGGCTGCGAACTCGCGCAGGCGTTCCGCCGGCTGGGCAGCGCGGTGACGGTGGTCGACATCGCCGCGTCGGCACTGGCGCGCGAAGACGCCGATGTCGCCGCGGTCGTCCACCGACAGCTCGTCGGCGAGGGCATCCGCTTTCACTTCGAGACGACGATCGCGAACGTCGGCGGCGGCGCCGGCGCCCTCGAGGTGACGGTTCGCGGCAAGGACGGCGCCGAACGCGTTTTGCGGGCCTCCCACTTGCTGGTGGCCGCGGGTCGCCGACTCAATACCGAAGGGCTGGGGCTTGAAGAGGCTGGCGTTGCAATGAACGGCGACCGTATCGTCGTCGACGACCGCCTGCGCACGAGCCAGCGGCACATCTACGTCGTGGGCGACGTCGCCGGCGGCTACCAGTTCACGCATCTCGCCGAACATCATGCCGGCGTCGTGCTGCGTCACGCGATATTCCGCCTGTGGTGGACGAAGCCGTCGCCGATCCTGCCGTGGTGCACGTTCACCGATCCGGAACTTGCCCGCGTCGGCTTGTCCGAAACCGAAGCACGGCAGAAAGGCATCGCCCATCGCATTTACCGGTTTGCGTTCGACGACATCGACCGCGCGCGCGCCGAAGGCGAGACCGAAGGCTTCGCGAAGATCGTCACCGACCCCCGAGGCAAGCTGCTGGGCGCCGCGATCGTCGGCCCGCACGCCGGCGAACTGATCGCCGAATACACGTTGGCGCTGGCCAAAGGCATGGCGGCCAAGGACATTTCCGCCGTCATTCACACGTATCCGACGCTCGCCTCGATCGGCCGCAGGGTGGCCGACCAGCGGATGAAGGAAGGCTTGACGCCGACGGCCAAGACCTGGATCAAGCGCATCTTCCGCTTGCGGGGCACCATTTGAACCACACGAAGCGCGGTGAAGGCCCCCGGTACACGCACGTGAATGGTGGAGGGCGCCATTGCCCGGACGCGTGCGAGGCCTTGCGGCCATGAGTTCGCCGCCTCCGGCACCGGACGCTGCCCGCGCCATCCCCTGGCTCAAGATTGCGCTGGCCGCGCTCTTCGTCGCCGTCGTCGTCGTGTTTTTTGTTCTCGGCGGCCAGCACTACCTGACGCTCGACGCCATCAAGTCCAATCGCGACGCGCTGCTGCGCTTCACCGACGCGCACTTCGCCGCGGCGGTGGCCATCGCCTTCCTGATCTACGCCGGCGCCACGGCGTTCAGCCTGCCGGGCGGCCTCGTCCTGTCGCTGACGACCGGGTTCGTGTTCGGCCGCTGGGTCGGCACCGCGCTCGTCGTCGTCGCCGCGACGGTGGGCGCCACGCTGGTGTTCCTCGCCGCACGGTATATCTTCGCCGACGCCGCGCGCCGGCGGCTCGGGGCGCTGGGTGAGCGTATCAATGCCGGGTTCACCGAAAACGCATTCAACTACATGCTGTTCCTCAGGCTGGTGCCGCTCTTTCCATTTTTTCTGGTGAACCTCGCGCCCGCTTTCACGTCAATACCGTTGCGCACCTTCGTGCTCGCCACGTTCGTCGGCATCATTCCCGCAACGTTCGTGTTCGTGAACCTGGGCGTCACGCTCGGCCGCATCGACTCGCTCGAGGGGCTGGTTTCGGTGGAAACGCTGGGCGCGTTCGCGCTGCTCGGAGCGTTCGCGCTAGTGCCGATCCTGATCAAGAAATTCACATCCAGGTCTGCGCAATAGACGAAAGCGGAGAAAACATTGCCAACGCCAGGATGCTTCGCCATGCCCAATCGACCTCCAGTTCGCTCATCGTCGTCCCGCGCCGGCTGGCGCCCATTGCTCACCGGCGTTGCCCTCGCCCTCGTGTTGCTGGCCGTGGTCGGCACGGCGATGGCGCACACGCGCTACCACGCGCCGTTCGACGCGCAGCTGCGCGTCGACGTGGCGGCCGCCGGCGCGACGCAGCGGTGCACCGGCACGTCGACCGTCTCGCTGGCGCCGGCCATTGACGTCCATGCCGTCGCATCGCAGGGAAGGCCGACCTATCTGCCATGCTTTCACCGCGGACAAACGCCACCTGCCGCCTTCGTTGACGACATTCGCTGATGCGCGTCCGCAAACTCCCCTTTCGCAGCGCCCGCACCCGCCGGCCGCCCTGCGCCGCCCGCTGATGCGCCTGTCCGTCATCGTTCCGGCGCTCGAGGAAGCCGCCGCCATCACCAATACGCTGGCCGCGTTGCAGTCGTTGCGCGCGCAGGGTCACGAGGTGATCGTCGTCGACGGCGGCAGCCGCGACGCCACGTTGCTGATTGCCCGCCTGCTGGCCGACCGCGCATTCGCCGTCGCGCCCGGCCGCGCGGCGCAGATGAACGCCGGCGCCCGCCGGGCCACGGGCGACGTGCTGCTGTTCCTGCACGCCGATTGCGTGCTGCCGGCCGGTGCCGCCCCCGCGATCGAGGGCGCGCTGGCCGCGGACGCCGCGTGGGGTCGCTTTGATGTAACGATCACCGGGCGCCCGTGGGTACTCCCCGTCGTCGCCGCCATGATGAACACGCGCTCGCGCCTGACCGGCATCGCCACCGGGGACCAGGGAATTTTCGTGCGCCGCGCGCTGTTCGAGCAGGCAGGCGGCTATGCCGCGATCCCGCTCATGGAAGACATCGCGCTATCGAAGACGTTGAAACGGCTGGCGGGGCGCCCGGCGTGCATCGCCCATCGCATCGCCACCTCCGGTCGCCGCTGGGAAACTCACGGCCCGTGGCGGACGATCTTCACGATGTGGCGGCTGCGCCTCGCGTACGCGCTCGGCGCCGATCCCGCACGGCTCGTTCGCCAGTACCGATGACCGCGCGCAGTGACCTCCCTGCGCTGCTGGTGTTCGCGAAGGAGCCGGTGCCGGGCCAGGTCAAGACGCGACTCGCGGCCGCGGTCGGCGACGAGCGCGCCGCCGCCGTCTATCGCGAACTCACCGCCGTCACGCTGGCGCAGGCGGCGCAGGCCCGCTGCGCGGGCATTGTCGGTCGCCTCGAACTCTGGTGCGCGCCGGATACGCGATCGCCGTACTTCGCGGCGCTGGCCGCCGCCCACGGCGCCACGCTGCACCGCCAGGGCGACGGCGACCTGGGATCACGGATGGCCGCCGCCATCACGGACGCACTCACGCGCGCGCCTGCCGTGCTGCTTGTCGGCACCGATTGCCCCACGATCGACGGCGATTATCTCGCCCGCGCACGCGCCGCGCTGACCAGTCACGACGCCGTTATCGGTCCCGCCGACGACGGCGGTTACGTGCTGATCGGCGCGACCTGCCCGCTGTCTTTTTCCGCGGTGCGGTGGAGTACCGCGCACGCCCGCGGCGACACGATCGCCGCCTTCGAGCGCGCCGGCCGCTGCTGGGCGAGCCTCCCTGAACGCTGGGATGTCGACGACGCCGCCGGTCTTGCGCGCTGGGAGGCGCAGCGCGCCGCCGCTGCGTCGGCCCGCGCGTGAAACCGAAGCTTGCATTCGGTGCTGGCCGATCTCGCCTTCGGGCGCACGCCGCGCTGGGCGCGCCGGCGGGGCCGCCATGGCGCCGCCACGAGCTTCGTGTTCCGCGAGATCAACGGCGCGGTGAAAATCGCGCCGGACTTGGAGCCGATCCGCGTCGACACGTTGCGGCACGGCCGGTAGCGCCCGTGATCACCATGGTCGCCTTGCTGGCGGCCGCAGCCGTCGCTGCCGCCATCGCTCCGCTGGTCGTCGGCCCGTTCGCGCAGGCGACCCCGGGTGGGCCGTTGCCTGCCGGCTGGGTGCCGCTTACATTTTCGGGCGTCGAACGCCACACCGAATATTCGCTGGTGCGCGATGGCGACGGCACGGTTGTCGTGCGCGCGCTCGCCGACCGCTCGGCATCGGGACTGATCCGCAAGGTCGACCTGCCCACCGACGAGCGCCCGCTACTGGCTTGGCGCTGGAAGGTGGACCGGCTGCTCACCCGCGGCGACGTCCGCCGCAAGGAGGGCGACGACTATCCGGCGCGCGTCTACGTGAGCTTCCGCTACTCGCCGGAGCGCCTGTCGTTCGCGCAACGGATCCGATGGGGAACGTATCGCGTGTTCTACGGCGAATACCCGCCGCACGCCGCGCTCAACTACATCTGGGACGCGAATGCGCCCGCCGGCACCACGGTGCCCAATCCGTTCACCGACCGCGTGCGGATGATCGTCGTCGAGAGCGGATCCGCACGCCTGTCGCAATGGCTCGACTACGAGCGCGACATCGCGGCGGATTACCGGATTGCGTTCGGCGAGGAGGCGCCCCCGATATCGGGGATCGCCCTGATGACGGACGCCGACAACACCGGGGAAACGGCGGCGGCGTACTACGGCGACATCACGCTCTCGCCGCGGCGCTGACGCTTGAAGGAAATCGTCAGCCCGGCGCGCTCTGGGAACCCGCGCGAGAACACGGCATCAGGCCAGCCATGGCTCCAGCCCGCGGCGCGCCCTCACTTGGGCGCGCGCGTCGCTCGCGCCGGCCGCTCGCCTGTTGCGCGCATGCGCATGACGGCCGCCGTTCGTCCTTCAACGCCGAGCTTTACGTAGACGTGTTCCAGATGCTTCTGCACGGTGCGCACGCTGATGCCGAGAATCGCTGCCGCCTGCGCGTCGCTCTTCCCGGCCGCCACCCAGTCGAGCACTTCGCGTTCGCGCGGCGAAAGGCCGCAGGTTGCCGGCGGCGCGCTGATCGGCGCCGGCGCCTTGTCGCCGACATACAGCAGCCAGCCGTCGCCGTCGATCGCCGGCAGCGCGCGCAGCGCGAGGCGGCGCGCGCCGGCGTCGAGCGTGAGTGCAGTGCCGGCCGGGCCTCCGCGCGCGCGCTTGAGCCAGTCGCGCAACGACGCCGGCAGCAGCGCCCCCGGCCGCAATCCGCGCTCGGGCACGGCGACGCCGAGCAGCGCGAGCCCGCGCCGGTTGCCGCGGCGGATGCGAAAGGCGGCATCGACCTCGATCTCGCACCAGCCTTCCGCGTCGAGCCATGCACGAAAGCGCCCGACCAACGCGCGCGCATCCTCGCCGGCGCGCACCTGCCGGTACAGGAATGCGAGCGGTTCGCGGACCGCCTCGAGCAACGCCAAGTCGTCGGCATCGAAATCGCGGCCGCTGCGATCGAGCACGAAGCTCACCAGCGTGGCGGCGTCGACGTAGATGGGCACCGCGACCGCGTGTTCGATCCCGATGCGGCGATAGTACTCGGCACACAGCGCGGTACCCCGGAAGGCGGCGTCCGGCAGCGAATCGGAGACCCGGTGGGTGCCCCCGTCGGCGTGCGCGCTGTGGAAGCGCACCAGCGGATGCTGGAAGAAGAACCGGTCGAAGCACTCGATATCCGCGGCGGAAAGCGCACGTTCGGGAAAGCCTTCGACCTGCCGCTTGCCGGTGGCCAACGAACCGACCAACAGCGTGGTGAGATCGGCGCCGACAAGTTCCGGCAAGCCACGCACGCCGGCGCGCGCGAACGAAGCGGCATCGCTACTCTCCGCTCCGACAGTCCGCAGAACCTTGAGTGCTGCGCGGGCGCCGCGTTCGGCCAGTCGAGCCATCGATGCCTCCCGTCGTCGTCGAGCACCTACGCAGATTTGCGCAATTGCGTGCGGTACCCTCGGGGGAAAAGTATACGCCTCGTCGCCCGCCGCGGCGGACGCCTAGCCTCGCCCCGGCCGCCGGCCGCTCGCGGTATCGTGTTCCACGACTACGACCTGCCGGGCTTTCCGCGCCAAATACCCCGACTATGTGCTCGGCCAGGGAGGAGGCCGCGTGGTTTACCGACCGCGAAGGCAACATCCTCTGCGTGCACGAGAACCTGCCCGGGTGATTTACTCCACCGGGCAGGGTGCGGACGCCGCCAGCTGTTCCTTCGCCATGGCGATTTTCGCTGCCTCGGGCAATGCGACGCCGTTCTTCACGGCGGTGATCTCGGCGAGGATGGAAATAGCGATTTCAGGCGGCGTACGGCTGCCGATGAACAGGCCGATCGGCCCGTGCAGTTGCGCCATTTCGGCGGTCGTCACATCGAATTCGAGCAGCCGCTCGCGCCGCTTCGCGTTGTTGGCACGCGAGCCGAGCGCCCCGACGTAGAACGCCTTGGACTTCAGCGCTTCCAACAGTGCCAGGTCGTCGAGCTTCGGGTCGTGCGTGAGCGCGACGACCGCGCAGCGCTCGTCGAGGCGCATCGCGCGCACCGTGTCATCGGGCATCGTCCGCACCAGCGTGACGCCAGGGATATCCCAGGTTTCCGTGTACTCCTCGCGGGGGTCGCAGATCGTCACCTGGTAGTCGAGCCCGACCGCGATCTGCGCCAGGTACTTCGACAGTTGCGAGGCGCCGATCACCAGCATCCGGTAGCGCGGCCCGTGGATCGTCGTCAGCGTGGCACCATCGAACGTCAATCCGTCGACATCCTGCGCGGGATGCAGCGTCGCCTGTCCGGTGACGAGGTCGAGCCGGCGCGCCACCAGATGCCCGGCCTCGATCTCGCGCAGCAGCGCGCGCATGCCCGACTCCCGCGTCAGCGGCTCCAGCACGAGCTGGATCGTGCCGCCGCACGGCAGCCCGAACCGCCGCGCATCGTCGGCGGACACGCCATAGGTCACCGCCTCTGCCTGCGTCTGCGACATGCCAAGTCGCCGCGTGCGGTCGATGATGTCGTCCTCGATGCAACCGCCGGACACCGACCCGACGACGAGGCCGTCGTCGCGCACGGCGAGCATCGCGCCTTCCGGCCGCGGCGAGCTGCCCCATGTCTTCACGACGGTAACGAGCAGCACACGGCGGCCCGCCTCCAGCCATTCGGCGCTGCGCTTCAGTACTTCGTGGTCGACGCTGTCCATGATGGTTCCGCCCCGTATCGTCCGGCCTGCACCCGCAGCCGCGCAGTTTACGCCTATGCGGCGGCGACCGCGATGGCGGCCGCTGCCGCCGCGGAACGCGCCGCTTGACCCCGCGCAGCGCTTGGCGTCTACTCGACGCGCCCGCCAACATACTTCGCGTTCGCCGTGTCATCAGTTCTCCGCTACTCCGTCCCTGCGCTCTTCATCGCCGTGTTCCTGGCGCTCGCCACTGTGGCGCTGGACAAGCCCGGCTACTACTACGACGAAGTGACATTCGTCCCGGTGTCGTTGCGCGTGCTGGGCCACTGCGACGTGGACGCGGCGGTCTCGCTATCGGCCGGCTGCCTGCCGCTGTTGCAGACGCTTGGCTACGTCGGCGCCGTCAAGGCGTGGGTGCACGCGCCGCTGTTCGCCATCTTCGGCACCAGCATCTGGACGGTGCGACTGCCGTCGATCCTGTTCGGCGCGGCCGCGCTGTTCGTGCTGTGGTCGTTCACTCGGCGCGAGCTCGGGTCCGCGTGGGCCGGGCTGCTGATGGCACTGCTGGCGACCGATCCGGTGCTGATCAGCCACGCTCGCCTGGACTGGGGCCCGCACATGATCGCCACATTCCTGCGCGTGCTGTCGCTGGTCGCGCTGTGGCGATGGCTGCAGACCGGCCGCGCCCATTGGCTCGTCGTCGTGTGCGCGGCGTTCCTGGTCGGCTTCGTCGACAAGATCAACTTCATCTGGGTGATCGCCGCATGGACGGCGGCCGCGCTGCTGGTCGGGAGCCGGCTCGTCGTCTCCCGCCTGCGCGACGGGGCGCCATGGCAGCCCGTCATCGCCGCCGTGACTGCGCTAGTGCTGCTGGCGGGACTCGTCACGATGGTGCGCAGCGCCGCCCAGCTCGACATCCTGGGCGATGCCGGCACGTTTTCATTCACTGTCCAGATCGCCAAGGTGTGGAACCTCTTCGCCGCCACGTTCAGCGGCACATCGATGCTCAACTGGGTGTTCGGCATCGACGTGCCGATCACCAGCGCCTTCAATATCCTGGCCCTAATCCAGTTCGGCACGGCGGTCGTGCTGCTGGCGCGGTGGCGGCCATGGACGCCGGCGCGGCGGCTGCTCGCGTTCCTGACGGCCGCATCCGCGTTCCTGGTGCTGGTGATCGCCGTCACGCGCCAGGTGGGCGGCACGCATCACCTGGTGGCGATCTGGCCGCTGCCGGCGATGCACCTCGTCACGCTGCTGGCGATCGCGTCGCAACACGCGACCGGCCCGACGCAGGGCGCGGGACGCGGCTTCCGCGCCGCCGTCGCCACGACCGGCGCCATCGTCTTCGGCGCGCTGCTCGCATGGAACATCACGATGAACATCCGCTATGTCGACACGTGGCGCAACGACCGCGACTTCCGTCCCGAGTTCGACCCGGCGATCGCCAAGCTGTCGACACGGCTCGAGGCGCTCGGCCTCGACCGCGTGATTTCGGTGGATTGGGGCTTGCACCAGCAGCTCGTCACGCTGGCGGACCGCCGGCATGCGGCGAGTTACCGCGAGTGGAGCTGGCGGCTGATCGACGCGACCGACCTCGAGCGCGACGACCTCAGGAGCGCCGTCGACGCGCACCTGCCGGGCAAGCGCGTGGCATTCGTGCTGCACGCGCCCCGCTACACGGTGTTCACCGGCGCCCGCGAGCGGCTCGACCGCCTGCTCGAGCGCGACCGCCCGTGCGAGCGCAGCGAGGAGACGTTCGTCAACGCCGCCGGCCGCCCGCTATATACGATCATCGTTGCCGACTATCGGGAATGCGGTGTGACGGCGCGGCCTCCGGCGAAGTGAGGGTCAGACTCGCAATTCGCCTTAGGGGTCAGAGCGGTAATTGCGCGCCATA
>JBDTNR010000040.1:0-13927 GCA_039933655.1 Betaproteobacteria bacterium
GTTGGGCTGCTCTTGAACCAGGCGAACAGTGCCTCCGCACTCACCGACCAGCGACCATTGCCGCCCGTCGGCGCGGGCGCACCCTGCGCCAGCGCCGCACCGGTCGCCGTTGATGCTAGCAATACCACCAATGCTGTGCAGTGCATGACGTGATGCCTCCCGTGGAGTCGACCCGTGGCTCGCCCGCTCCGACGTGCCTCACAGTGAATACAGAAACGCGCGTAGCTCGAGAATTTCCCTCGGGCTCAAGCCATTCAACCCCTGGATGACCCCCAATTTCTTGATCGCCGGCCCGTCATGCAGAAAGGCCGCCTCGATCGCATCGCAAGCCCGCCCATCGTGCAACAAGAAGTCACAGGCCGGATCCCCCGCGTTCTTCGTATTCTTGTGGGAGTCGGTCACGAAGCGGTTGAAGTGCAGTCCCTTCAACGCCGGCGTGCGAATTTTTTGTACGAAATTGCGGAACGCCGGCAATACCACTCCGTCGCTGTCTCGAATGGACTGGCTCGCATTGCCAACCTGCGACAGGTAGCCCATGTCATGCATCAGCAAATCGGTCCCGATGTAGGACAAAAATGGACGAACTGATTGCGCGACACGCGTCGACAAGCGGGCACGAAAAACGTGGGTCAACATCGTATCGTCTGGAACGATCTCGATTTTCCTTATCACGTGACAGGTGTCACATTTTGCTTGTCGAAAGATCTTCTCGCCCGCGACTACCTCCGGCAGAGAAACCTGAAATTCGGAGCGGGTCGGATTGCCGAGCCAGCGTGCATATTCGGCCATCCGTTCAACATCTCGTTCAGACAGATCCGCGTTGCCGCTCGAGGTGACACACGACTTGTTGGCCGGACCGCAATTGGGATGCGCGTACCGGATCGGGAACATCACCTTGTCGTTGGAATAGAGCTTCTTGTATCCTTCGCTCGTCGTCATGTTCATTTCGACGAACGCAGCATTGGCCACCTGGTCCTCGAGGGACACGCGATCGCCCACCCATCCGAAGCGGCCGATATAGCAATCTCTCAGCGTATTGGTCCGGCAATCCTTGAAGACCTTGCCACCCACGCCGTCGCGAGACCCCGCGTTCCAGATCACCTCCCCGGCAATCTTCTCGCCAAGCACCGTTTTTTGACTGTCGCGGAAACCGAGAATTGCCTGGTTTGGTATCGCTTCCATCGCGCTCAGGTTACCGAGGCGTTTGCCGTTGAGGAGCATGAACCCTACGGCTCCGCCGTCGATTGCCCCGCGTATGGCGGCGTCATTGATATCGGTGCAATCTTTCGGCCATGGCTTGGAGGTAGGGGAGGGCAGGACAAGTTGACACGACGAACTGGTCTGGAACGCTCCCAGCTTCACCTGCCGCAGCTCATAGGTCTTGTTGAGTTCGGGATTGACCCGCGCAGCGTTCACAACCAATCGGGTCGAATTCGCCGTTTCGTAATTCCAATCATGGTTGTAACCTGGCGTGGTCACGTGAAAGCTGTCTCCGTAGAAGTTCATTATCTTGTTGTTGTAGTAGAGGTCCCCGGCTTGGAAGGTCCTCGGTGGGTTCGCGACCACGTTCGCCGCAAACGCCAGAGGTTCGGAATAGCGTGAAGAATCGAGGCGTGTCGTATCACGCTGCAAGTCGAAGAAGACCAGCTTCATGGGACGTATTTGCCCGGTAAAGGTGTAGTCCTTGACCGGGTAGGGGTTGTACGCATCTCCCTTCATGAACTCCTGCAGCGCCGCATCGAGCTTGCCCGCGGTGTTGATCGGCACGCCACTGCCGTTACGCACATGGCACCCGTCGCAGGTATTGTTATGAAAGGGTGCCGGAGCCGTCTGGGGGTCGAAGGCTGCCGGGAACGTTCTGGCACCAAACTTCTGATTTCCATTGGCGGACGCCTCGTACATTTTCTGCGTCCGGTATTCGTTGTGCCACAACACCTTCCCTCTGATGCCGTCCGCGAATTCCGACGGATCCGACTCCATGTGATTGCTCATGAGCAACGTATGGTAGAACTCGACATCAGTGTAATTGCGGCCATGAAAGGCGTTCTTTACATCGGAGACGTTGGCGATGGGCAGATACAGGCTGAAGATGCTCGCGTTGTACACCTGCTCATAGACGCTGAGGCCACTGGCATTGCTGGGGTCTTTGTAGAATGACACGGGCAGCTGCATACCGGGTATGCCGGCGAACAGAAAGGACGTCCTGCCGTATTGGTTCGCGAGCATGCCCGCGGCCTGGACGTCCGGCCAAAAAGAATCCGGCCACTGCTCCAGGTAGCCATTGTGATGAAGCTCATAGTTGAGGCCGCACCGGCGTAGCCTGGCTATGTTCGTCCCGGCCAGATCGGCGAGAGTGCATTGTCTCGGGTAAAGGTAAGTGCTAGCCCGACGGATCGCGGTATTTTGGCAGTTCGGGTTGGTGGGTCCGGTCAGGGTGACGTCGCAGTCCGACGGAACTGCTGGTGCCGTCTCCGTGGACGCAAACTGTCCCAGAAAGGGATTGAGTACGGCCTGGGGGTACAGAAACGTTTCCCAGGTAATTTCCGTTCCACTCCAGGGAAAGTGACGTTGAAGCTCAGCTTTGCTGAAGTCGTTGGGAAAACTTTGCAGTGCCCCATTGAACCAAGTAAACAAGAACTCGTTGTATTTCCTGTACTGAAGGTTGTCCAGATTCGGCGGCACTTCGCTTAGATCGAATCCCGCTATAGCCAGTGTGCACTTTGTCTCCCCCGACTTGCAGTGGTTGGTTGGCGACGGGGCTGTCGTAGTTGGAAAAGCCGACCAAGGCACCGACCTCGGCCAGTCCGTTGCACCCAGCCCCATGGGATTGAACCCGTTGTTCATCGGAGAAAAATAGTCGCCGTAACAAACAGAATCCTGGACGTCGTTGTCGTTCTGTTTGAAACGTGAATCGCAGTAGTGCGCCATATACCAAGGCATCTGGGGGGCGTAAGTGCTGCCGTCCGTGATCGTGTACCCTCCGTAAAGGGCGCCGTATGGAGCTTTTGGAGGTTCCGTTCCAAAAGGACGCGGCTGCAGTTGAACAGCGGTGCCCGTGCTGCGAGTCCAAAAGCTGGACAGCTCCAACATCACTTCCACGCATGGAAGGGAAGGGTCCTGACATTCTTTGGCCGCCTTGATTTTCGGATCCAGTGGATCGTACGGAGTGTCGGTTCTGAGGGTGCCCAGAATGTTGTTCACTCCAAGCTCGAGCATGCAGTCTTCCTGCTTGAGGTTGCGAATCGCACAAAATGCCTTCTCCTGTGTCCCCAGCGCGTCATAGGGGAGGACAAGTGCTTCATCGATTTCGTTACCCGCAAAAGTACCCAGCTTTTGATGCCAGGGAATGTCTGAATACCATTCCTTGAGCACGGGCCGACCGGTTGTGCCGGGCCAAAAGGGAGCGCGGCTGCTGAGTTCCTGGGCACCCGCGACAAGAACAGCAGTTCCCGCAGTCAAGGCGGCTATCAAGCCAGCGATGGTCAGCCTTCTCATGCTTTTCTCCCTTTCACCCTCATCGGTCTGCGCCGATTATAGCGTCGCGACAAACGTTTCCGGCACCAGTGGATGGGTGGCATCACGCATGAAGTTGCGCAACGGGTGAGGACCAAGCTGTGATGACGCAATGCACATGGCCACCAGCATCATCGAGAAGACGACGCCGGCAATTGCGGTCACGTCATTCGGGCAAACAATGCAGCAGGGCGCCAGGAAACAGGCGAAACGCATCTGCCATCAACAGGCGCCCATCGTGCACGGTAAGTCTTTCCCGCGTCAGCACGTTGCTGACGACCGCGCGCGGCGGCAGAAACGCCAACTCGAGCACCGTGTCGCCCCAAACGAGTTTGCCGAGCGGCAGCGTGTGAGGCTTCACCCCGAGCGACGCGTAAAGGCGACCGGCCACGGCGATGGCGCACCCGTGGCCGTCGGAACGCGTGAAGGCCACCACATGGTCGGCGCGCGCACCCGAGACCGCCACCGGACGGTAGCTGCCTGTCGCGAGCAGGGACGGGTATGCCGCTCGAAAACGCAGTAGTCGATAAGTGAGCCATAGTTTCGCCATGGTTCCACCGTTCCCGGCGAACCACGACGCAATTGCGTCATTCATCGCGGATGCCGGTCCGCGCGCCAGCCCTTCGAGCTGGGCGAGTTGCGCGCGGCGCAGGTCGTAATTCACGGGCGTCCGGTTGTCCGGATCGACGAGCTGGAACTCGAGCAGCTCGTTTCCCTGGTAGATGTCCGGTACGCCGGGGGACGCGACCTTTGCCAGTGCCATCGACAGGCTGTTGAGCATGCCGAACCATGCGAAGCCGTCGCATTGCCGGCGCAGGTCGGCGAGAAAGCGGTTGTCACCCTCTTGCAGCAAGGCGGCCACAAACGTGGCCAGTGCCTCTTCGTATTCAGCGTTCACGCCGAACCAGCTGGTGCGGACCTTGGCCTCGCGCGCGGACTTGACGACATATTGCCGAATCCGTTCGCGGTAGCGGGACAGTGACGCGTTGTCGAAGGCGCCGGTGGGAAGCGTCCCGACCAGCGTCTGATAGAGCAGATACTCGTCACTGGCCGAAGGCGCGTCCTGCTCACTCATCCGGCGCTTGTGAGCGCGGTTCAGGCGGCGCCAGCGGTGGACCATTCGCTGCCATGCCGCAGGGATTTCCGAAATCACATCGATTCGCGCGCGCACATCCTCAGAGCGCTTGTTGTCGTGCGTGGAGGTCGCGAGCAGCGTTGCCGGCCACTTGCCGGCTTGCGCTTCGTTCGCGCTGTGGAAAGCCTCGACCGTGGTTCCGAACTGATCGGGGTCACCGCCGACATCGTTCAGCGAGACCAGGCGATTGAACGTGTAAAAGGCCGTGTCCTCTACCCCTTTCGCAGCGACCGGCGAGGTGAACTGCTGGAAGCGCATGGCGAATGCTAGGTATTGCTCGTCGCGTTCGCTCCCGCTGCCCTCAGGAGATGAACCGAGCATCAATGCGCGCAGGAATTGGAATACGCTCCCGTCAGCGGCGCGCGATTCGCGCTGCGCGCGCACCACCGCCCATTCGATGTAGTGGCGATCCTGCGTGGACAGGCCGCGTTCGGACACGTAAGTACGGTAGACGGGAAAGTGGGCCACGATGTCCTCGATGGCCCGCCGCAGAACGTTGAAGGTGAAGTCGCGTGTCTGACGGTCGGCCCTGGCGACGCGAAGCGCCCGTTGCGTCAGCATCGTGAGCTCGGCCGCGAGCGATCCGCGCATGATCGCCCGCCTGCTGCGGCGAATCGTCGTCTCGTAGTCAAGGGCTTCGGTACCCACGAAGGCGCGCCATGTACGGTCGAGACGGGTCTTGGCGTCACCGGCCACGAAGAGGCCGTTGACAAGGTTCGCGAAACGATAGCCGGTGGTGCCGCTCACGGGCCAGTCCGGAGGCAGTTGCTCGTGACTGCTGGCAATCTTCTCAAGGACGATGTAGATGGGCGCGGGCAACGCTCCGCCCGGAGTCGCGGTCTTCGCGACCAGGGCCTGGTATCGCGCCTGCAGCTGCCTGAAGTATGCCTCGGGGTCGAAGAGCCCATCCGGATGATCGATGCGCAAGCCATGAATTTTGCCCGCCGCGGCGAGCTCCAGGATGAACGTGTGCGTGGCGTCGAACACGACGGCGTTCTCCATCCGCAGCGCAGCCAGGTCGTTGATGTCGAAGAAGCGGCGATAGTTGATTTCGTCCGCTGCAACGCGCCAGTACGCAAGACGAAACGCCTGTGCCTCGAGCAGCGCGTGTAGCGGCTCGAAGGTTGCGGGCTGCCCCGGGATGCCGTTGAACGTCTCCATTGCATCCGAAATCGCATCGGCGAGGACCGGGTGGTCAGCCGCCAGCATTGCCAATTCGGCCTTGGCCGCAGTCGCTGCGCGCTTGCGGAGCGCAACGGCATCGGGCGCAGTCGCCGAACGCGGTGGCAGTGTGTGCAGTGCCCTCAGCAGCCGCGTCCCGGCGGTGGCCACCGGAGGCGGCAAGGCGGTTGCGGCCCTTTCCAGCGCCAGCGTGAGCAGGGTGGGGTACTCCTTCGGATCGATGGGGAAGCGATGACCGAAGTAGTCGATGGCGAACGTTCCCGTCGCGCTCTCGAAGGCCAGTCGCAGCTCCCCGCGTTCGAGCACGGCGCCGTAGGGATCGCCCAGTACCGGCACCAGCAGCTTGCCCGTGAGCTCCGCGTCGAAAGGCGTCCAGTCGATGTCGAAATAGTCCGCGCACGCGGAAGCCGGGCCATGCTCCAGCACATCCATCCACCACCCATTGTCCGCACCCATCACCCCAACGTGATTGGGTACCACGTCGCAAATGTGGCCCATGCCGCGCTCGGCGAGCGCCGCGACGAACTGTTCGAATTGGGCGCGGCTGCCAAGCTCCGGATTGAGGGTGGCGTGGTCCACGATGTCGTAGCCGTGAAGGCTGCCGGTGCGGGCGCGCAGGTAGGGTGAGCAGTACACGTGACTGATGCCGAGCGCGGCGAGATACGGGATCAGCGCCGTCGCGTGGCCAAACGTGAACGCAGGACCGAGCTGGACGCGGTAAGTGGAAAGCGGCACGTGCAGGGGGGGCGCGGGGAGTGGTGTCGCCGGGGACGGGCGCGGCCGCACGCGGGCGAGCGCTGTCGCCAGCGCAATGAAGCGGTCGTCTTCCGGCCAGCGTTCAAGCGACAGTGGAAGCTTGCGACGCCAGTTCGGATGTGCATCGATCGTGCCCGGCAGATTGGCCTGCTCCGTCACGCCCAGCACGTCCTCGAGCTGCACCTGGTGGAGCCGCGCAGGGGTCAGCGCGAGGTAGGCCTGCACTGCGAGCGCGAGTTCCGGATCCAGGACGGGGTTCGTGGCCGGATCGTGGCAATTGTTCGGCACAAGACCCGCATCCACGAGCGCTGCAAGGAGCCGATGGCGATCCTTATCGCGCTCCCGCGTCTGCCGGTCGCGCTCGGCGTCGGTCGCGACGAGGCCATGCGCGGCGCGCAGCGCAATATCCGCACCGGACCACCAGCTCGCCAGTGTCGGCAGGTCGTGCGTGCTGAAGGTGGCCAATGCTTCGGAAGGATAAGCCGCAGGTGGCTTGAACTCGTCATTTCCATCGCGTTCGAATATCAGCGCGCGGTACGACAGAATGCCGTTGTCTGCAAGCGCGGCACGCAAGGCATCCGGCACCGTTCCGAGGTCCTCGCCGATCACCAGGCAGTGGTGACGGTGACTTTCGAGCGCCAGCAGGCCGAGGAGGTCGTCGAACGGATACTGGACATAAGCGCCGTCGGCCGCGTTCCCGCCGGCCGGCACCCAGTACAGTCGGGAAAGCCCCATCACGTGGTCGATGCGCAGCGCGCCTGCGTGGCGCATGTTGGCGCGCAGCGTGGCGAGAAATGGCGCATAGGCATCGTCGCGCAGCCGGCCCGGAAGTATCGGCGGCAGTCCCCAGTCCTGCCCGTTCGGGCTGAACACGTCCGGCGGCGCACCCACATTCGCATCCAGCGCGTAGAGGTCCTGGCTGGCCCACGCCTCGGCACCGCCGCGGTCGATGGAGACGGCGAGGTCGGTGAAAAGGCCGATGGCGAGGCCGGCGGCACGCGCGCGCTCACCGGCAGCCACGAACTGCTGCTCGGCCTGCCACTGCAGATAGGCGTGAAACTCCACGCGCTCGGCGTGACTCGCAGCGAACCGCTTGACCGCCTGGCCGTGCGGGTCGCGATAGGCTGGCGGCCATGCGCGCCATCCCTGGACCGCGTTGTCCTTGGCGTGAAAGTGCTCGTGCAGTGCGTCGAACAGCGCCTGCGTTCGCAGCGCCGCGCCGCCGGCAGCAACGTACGCGCGGAACGCGTCCGCGCGCGCGTCGCTGTCCGCGACATAGCGTCCGCGAAAGTGTCGATAGAGAAGTTCCAGCGCCTCGCGCTTGACGGCGGCGACGCCGGCATAATCCACCAGGTCGGCGGCGCGCAACGCGGAAAGCCGCTCCTGGAACTCCGCTGACGCGACAAGAGAACGCGCCGCGGCGCAGTCGCGCAGTTCGGGCACGGCTTCCACGTCGATGTACAGGACGTTGCGGAAGAGGCGGCTCGACGGACTGTACGGGCTGGCCCGTTCCGGCATAGCCGGAAAGAGTGCGTGCAGCGGATTCAGCCCGACGAAGCCGGCACCGCGTTGACCCCACTGGTCGACCAGCGTCGCCAGATCGGTGAAGTCACCGATGCCCCAGTTGCGCGAGGACCGCACTGCGTAGAGCTGCGCGGCGGCGCCCCACGCGCGGTCATCCCCCGGTGACGCCGCGCGATAGCACGCCGCCGGGGCGACCGCGCAGCACGTGCGCGCCACTTCCTCCGTCCCGGCCAAAAATTCCACGACGTGGTAACCCTGCGGCAGCGTCGCGGTGAGCGCGACTTCGAGGTTGACGCATTCCGAGCCCGCGTACGCCGGCGGCTCGCGCCGCACGATCGCCACGGCGGCGTCGTTGCAGTGGGCGCCGTCCTCCGCTGTCACTCGCACCGAGAGGGGCCCGGCGGCCAGCGCAGGCGGCAGGCGCAGATGGAGGATCCAGGGCCGCCGGTTTTCACGCAAGACCACGAGCGGCGCCACCCGCTGTGCAGCGCGCGCGACGTCGATCTTGGCCAGGGCTTCCGTCGCGGTCGCATCGTCACGGGCGGCAACACCCATCGCCGCCAGCAGCGTCACCTGCGTCGCGTCGGCAACCCGGTGGCGATTGCCCCAGACATCGTCGTATTCGCCCGCGATGCCGTAGGCGGCGGAGAGCCGCGAGAGCGCGTCGCTCATGCCGGCTCCTGCACGCTGTAAGCCACGCCGTAGGCGGGCCAGACGCCTCCGGCGCCGATGCCCGGAGCGCTTTCGTAAATCGTCAGGCCAGGGAGTGCATCGATTTGCTGCAAGGCCGTCGGCGAGAAGGTCACCCCCAGGTGCAACGTGGAGCCATCGCTGCATCGCCAGCGGACACGCAGCAATACTCCCTGCTCTATCGCGAAGGAACCGGCCGGCGCCGACCCCAGCAGGCGCGGTGTCACATAGGTGCGGCGCAGCGCGAGGCATCGGTGGTAAAACGCGCGCCATTCGGTTGCGGCCGACGTAGCCGCTTCGTCCTGGTTGAGCTTGCTCGCGGCGAATGTTGCCGGCGAATTTGGATCGGGTATCGTGGCGCGCGCATCGGCCTCGCGGATGCGGTCGAAAATACCGAACTCCGCGCGGCGGCCTCGGGTCACCGCTTCCGCCAGTTCGGCGCCGAAGTCGCAGAAGAAGAGGAAGGGCGTGGTCGCGCCGTACTCCTCTCCCATGAACAGCATGGGCGTCGCCGGCGCCAGCAGCGTGCATGCGGCCGCTGTCCGCAGCGCCCGGGTGTCCGTCAGTGTCGTCAGCCGTTCGCCGAAGGCGCGGTTGCCGATCTGGTCGTGTGTTTGCGTGTAGGACACGAAGGCGCCCGGCGCAATATGCGCACTCCGCTCACCGCGCGCCGCGCCATCGCGAAACGGCGACGCTTCCCCCTGGAAGGCAAAGCCTTCCGCGAGGCAGCGACCCAGTTGCCAGAGGGGACGCTCGGCGTAATCCGCGTAGTAGCCGTCGCGCTCTCCGGTCACGAGCACATGCAGCGCATGGTGCAGGTCGTCGTTCCATTGCGCCGTGGCGTTGTGGGGTCGAGTCGTCCGGTCAGGCGTCAATCGCCACGCCTCGTTGCGATCGTTCTCGAGCACGATGTGGACGTGGCGGCCGCTGCCCGCATGCTGCCGAACGGCGGCCGTGAGCTCGGTGACGATGTCCGGGGACGATTCGTCGACAATGGCGTGCACGGCATCGATGCGCAGTCCATCGAACTGGTACTCATCGATCCAGTACAGCGCGTTGTGTATGAAGAAGTCGCGCACCGTACGGCTGTGCGCGGCATCGAAGTTGATGGCGGCGCCCCACGGTGTCTGATGGTGCGCGTTGAAGAACTGCGGCGCGTAGACGTGGAGGTAGTTGCCCTCGGGGCCGAAGTGGTTGTACACGACGTCGAGCATCACCATCAGCCCGCAGCCATGCGCCGCGTCCACCAGCCGCTTCAGATCGTCCGGTGGTCCATAGGCGGCCGCTGGCGCGAACGGAAGCACGGCGTCGTATCCCCAATTGCGCCGGCCTGGGAACGCGGCTACCGGCATCAGCTCGATTGCTGTAATGCCGAGTTCCGCGAGTGCAGGCAGGCGTTCGATGGTCGCGGCAAAGCTCCCTTCCGGCGTGAACGTGCCGACATGCATTTCATAGATCACCGCCTCTTCCCACGGGCGGCCGCGCCAGCGTTCCTCCCGCCAATCGTAGGCGGCCGGATCGAATACGGCGCTCGCGGCGTGGACGCCGTCCGGATTGGCGCGCGACGCCGGGTCCGCGACCGTGCTGGTGCCATCTATGCGGAACGCATAGCGAGTGCCGGCGCCGACGTCCGGGACCGAGGCTTCGAACCAGTGGTTCTCGATTGACGTGAGCACCTGCGTGCGCTCGCCGCCGGCGCCGAGCACCACGGCGACCGTGCGCGCACCCGGCGCCCACAAGCGAAAGCGGACCGCGCCATCTTCGACGGCGGCGCCGAATGGCATCCGGTGCACATGCCTCATCGTTGGGCCGAGTCCTGCTGGAGAAGCACCAGCGACCGTCCCGCCACCGCATAGGTTCCTCGCGGGAGAAACGTTCCATCGGAGAGCAGGCCATCGTCGCGATCGGTGTCAACCAGGACCCGCCATGCGGCCGCGCCATAGTCTGGCAGGTGGAACTCGAGGGTGTCGTGATGTGCATTGAACAGCAGAAGGAAATTTTCGTCGCGGACCGCATGTCCGCGCGCGTCGACCTCGTCCAGCGCACTGCCGGCAAGATAGACTCCGAGTCCGCGCGCAAAATCATGGTTCCACTCGTCGGTGGTCATCTCGGTGCCGTCCGGCTTCAGCCATGCAATGTCGGACACGGCGCTTCCTTGCAAGGCGTTGCCGTGGAAGAAGTGCTTGCGGCGGAAGACGGGATGCTCACGCCGCACGCGCAGCATGCGGCGCGTGAAGGCGAGGAGGCGCGTGCGCGACTCGTCCAGGTCCCAGTCGACCCAGCTGATCGTATTGTCCTGGCAATAGGCATTGTTGCTGCCCTGCTGCGTGCGGCCGATCTCGTCGCCTGCAAGGAGCATCGGGACGCCTTGCGACAACAGCAGCGTGGCGAGTAAATTGCGCGCCTGGCGAGCGCGCAGGGAAAGGATGGCCAGCTCATCGCTGGGGCCCTCGACGCCGCAATTCCACGACAGGTTGTTGTCGGTCCCGTCACGATTGTCTTCGCCATTGGCCTCGTTGTGCTTGGTGTTGTACGACACGAGGTCATGCAGCGTGAAGCCGTCGTGCGCGGTAATGAAATTGATACTGGCGTGCGGCCGGCGGCCGCTGCTCCCATACAGGTCTGACGAACCGGTGAGGCGGCGGGCGAAGTCGCCGATGATTCCGCCGTCGCCCTTCCAGTACGCGCGCATCGTGTCGCGGTACTTGTCGTTCCACTCGGCCCAACCGGTAGGAAAATTGCCGACCTGGTAGCCGCCTTCGCCGAGATCCCAGGGCTCGGCGATCAGCTTGACGCGGGCCAGCACCGGGTCCTGGCGCAGGATATCGAAAAAAGCGCCGAGGCGGTCCACGTCGTGCAGTTCACGCGCCAATGCGGAGGCAAGGTCGAACCGGAAACCGTCCACGTGCATCTCGGTGACCCAGTAGCGCAGCGAGTCCATGATGAGCTGCAGGATCCGCGGATGTTGCATGTCGAGCGTGTTGCCGCAACCCGTGAAGTCCATGTAGCGGCTGGGCGCGTCCCGCTGCAGCCGGTAGTAGGACGCGTTGTCAATGCCGCGGAAGCACAGCGTGGGCCCGTTCTCGTCGCCTTCCGCGGTGTGGTTGTAGACGACGTCGAGAATCACCTCGAGACCCGCCGAGTGGAGCGTCTTCACCATGGTCTTGAACTCATTGACCTTGCCGGACGCCGAGTACCGCGGGTCGGGCGCGAAGTAGCCGATGGTGTTGTATCCCCAATAATTGCGCATTCCTTGCTCGACCAGCCGGCGGTCATCGACGAACGCGTGCACGGGCATCAGTTCGATCGTCGTCACTCCGAGGCGCTTCAGGTAGTCGATGACGGGCGCGGTGGCAAGCCCGGCAAACGTGCCGCGAAGCCGCGGGGGAACTTCGGGGTGTTGCAGCGTGAAACCGCGAACGTGGAGTTCGTAGATCACCGTGTCGTGCCAGGGGACCGCCGGCGGGCGGTCGTCGCCCCAGGTGAACGCGGGCTCGCTGACCTTGCACTTCGGCATCGCGGCCGCACTGTCGCGGCGATCGTACGAGTGGTCTCCACGCTTGTGGCCGATCGTGTATCCGAACAATGCGTCGGTCCAGCGCAACTGGCCGACGATGTTCCGTGCGTAAGGGTCGAGCAGGAGCTTGTGGCGATTGAACCGGTGACCCTCCTCGGGACGATAGGGCCCGTGCACGCGGTAGCCGTAAAGAAGACCCGGACGGGCCTCGGGCAGATAGCAGTGCCATACCTGGTCCGTTCGCTCGCGCACGTCGACGCGCTGCAGCTCGCGGCGCCCCGTCGCGTCGAAAATGCAGAGCTCGACCCGTTCCGCATGCTCCGAGAACAAGGCGAAATTGACGCCTTCGCCATCCCACGTCGCTCCGCGAGGGTACGATTGACCGGCCCAGACATTGGTAATGGGCTTCACGTGGCGATGTTCCGATTGGGCCATCCGCGGTTTCCTTGGCGAGTCTCGATTTTCCTCAGCGTTACGCCGCGCTCGCGACGCGGAAAGACTATGACGCCGGCGGGCGTGGCCCAGGCGGTCGTGGTGGGTCTGGCGGCCGGCGCGACCAGCGGTCGAGAAACTCGCCCGCGCGCTTGGCCCCTCCGATGCCGAAGGCGAGTGCGAGGGCCAACCCGATGGCCGAGACGAGGACAAGGAACGTCTGGCGGATGATGTCGCCCAGTCCCAGCTGGTCGAGCGCGATCAGCACGACGAATGCCGTGATTGCATACAGCGTCAGCCGGCCGAGCAGTTCCGCGTCGCTGATGCCGACGCTCTTGCAATACGCAGACACTGCCGCACCGACGAAACGGGCGAAGTACGTGCCAAAAACGAGGATCAGCACCGCGACCATCACCTTGGGCACGAACAGCACGATGCGGCCAATGAGGTCGGTCACATAGGTCAAGCCCAGGCTGTTGAAGGCGATCATCAGCGCCGCGAACACTACGAGCCAGTAGACGAGCAGTCCCATGAAGTCCACGGTGTCCCGCTTGCCGCCGCCCTGTTTAAGGAATTGGTCGATGCCAGCCTTCTCCGTGACGATGTTGAAGTTGACGGCCCGCAACATGCGGACGATAGCGAACCGCGCCGCTTTCGCAATGAACCAGCCCACGACGAGGATCGCGAGCGCGAGCACCAGGTGCGGGAGAAACTCGCCGACCTGGCGCAGGGACGCCCGCAGTGGCTCGAGCAGCATTTCCATGTTTTCCATCGGATTCTCCAGTATCGGCGCGGCAGCCAGCGGGGCCATCGACAACCACTTGTCCTTCAGCCACCCACATCCAGAAGCTCGATGATTCCTCGCAGCGGTATGCGGACCCAGTCGGGCCGGTTTTCTGCCTCGTAGTTGAGCTCGTACATGGCCTTCTCCATTAGAAACAAGTCAAGCAGTCCCGAGCGTTCCGCCGTCGCACCCGCTTGACCGCTGGCGGTCGCAGCCTCGTCGTAGCCCTCGAGGAACGCCAGCCGGGTTTCGTGCAGCCATTGGGCACCCAGCCGCTCGCGCAGTGCCTGCGTGTCGTCGTTGCCGCCGACGATACGCAGCAGAGTCGCGTGCAGCGCATAGTCGAACGAGCGCAGCATGCCGGCCACGTCCTTCATCGGCGACTGCTTTTCCC
>JBDTNR010000041.1:0-13715 GCA_039933655.1 Betaproteobacteria bacterium
TGGCGGCCGCGAGATTGGCACCGGCGGCGGCGGTGATCACCCGCAGGCTCGTCGCCTCGAAACCGTGCTCCATGAACAGCGCTTCGGCCGCATCGAGCAGGCGTTCCTTGGTCGCCGACGGACCCGGGGAATCGCGAAGCGGTATCACTTTCGCATCCATTGCCAGTCCTCCATGCTGCGCGTTCGCCGTACTGTCGCCGGCCGCCCGCGAGGTCGAACCCAAACGCTGGTGTCCCCGACCCGCCCGCCAGCCCGTGGTAGCGCGATGATCGGCACCATAATAACTTAAACGTTCGTTTTAATCCTATGTTTGTTTGCCTTCGCTGTCAATCGGTAGATCCCGACTGGTTTCATCTATTCACTCAATCAGTGAGTGCTTACTGTCAAAATTAGCCCCATCCTATATGGACGAAGTCCAATCGGACGCGTGGACCCTGTCGTCCTCAATAGTTGACCGATCGACTCAAGTAAAATTTCGGCATGTCCAAGAACCGATCGCCACCATCGGTGGACCCCCTTGGCGCCGGGTCCCCGACCCATGGCGGCGACCCGCACGACATGCGGTCGCGGCGTCGTCTGGGCTTGGTACTCGGCCTGGTGGGCGTCGTCTGTTTCAGCGGCACGCTCCCCGCGACGCGTGTTGCCGTCGCCCACCTCGATCCCGTCTTCGTCGGCCTCGGCCGCGCGCTGGTGGCGGCGGTGCTGGCGGCCGTCGTGCTGGTGGCGACGCGTTCGCCCTGGCCTGCGCGCCGGCTATGGCCGCGCCTGGCGCTGGTCGCCGCCGGTGTGGTCGTCGGCTGGCCGGTCCTCTCCGCACTCGCGATGCGGCAGGTCCCCGCCGCGCACGGCGCCGTCGTGTCCGGCCTGCTGCCGCTGGCAACGGCGCTCGCCGGCGCATGGCTCGCGCACGAACGGCCAGCGCCGCGGTTCTGGATATGCGCGGTCGCCGGCAGCCTCGTCGTCGTCGCGTTCGCGCTGTGGGAAGGCGGCGGCGCGCCGCAATGGGCCGACCTGCTGCTGGTCGGCGCGGTGATCGCCGCCGCGATCGGCTATGCCGAGGGCGCGCGATTGACGCACATCCTCGGTGGCTGGCAGGTGATCTGCTGGGTGCTGGTGCTGTCCGCGCCGTTTCTCGTCGTACCGACGGCGCTGGCGACCGACGCCCGCATGCTGGACGCACCGTGGCCGGCATGGGCCGGCTTCGGTTACGTGGCGGTGGTGTCGATGTTCCTCGGTTTTTTCGCGTGGTACCGCGGTCTGGCACTCGGCGGCATCGCGGCCGTCGGACAGACGCAGCTGCTGCAGCCGTTCCTCACGATCTTCGCATCAGCCTGGCTGCTCGGCGAACGCGTCGATGCCGCGACGTTCGTCGCCGCCGCCGGCGTGGTCGCCGCGATCGCGGCCGGCCGCCGTCGGTAGATCGCAAGCGGCGCCACATCGCGCCGCTGCCGCGCTCGCCGCCGCCCGCGAACCGCGGTGCGGACTCGGGTTGTTTGGCTATACTCCCCCGAGGAGGAATGTCCATGGCCACGATCTCGATCGCCCGCAAGCACGCGCTCAGCCACAAGAAAGCGAAGGCGGTCGCCGAGAAGATCGCGAAGGACCTGAACAAGCGGTTCGAACTGGCCTACGAATGGGAAGGGGATCATGTCGATTTCGAGCGACCCGGCGTATCCGGACGCATGCTGGTCGGCAAGGACCAGATCTCGCTGGATGTCAGCCTGGGCTGGCTGCTGACGCCGCTCAAGCCGTCGATCGAGCGCGAGATCACATCCCAACTCGACAAGCTGCTGGGTGACGCCTGATCGCGCACGCCTGCGCGAAACCGATCACGAACGTTCGGTCGAGGGCTGCGACAGCCGGAACATCAACGGATCGGGGAACGGATCAATCGCGCCGGCGATGATCGCGTCCATGATCTGCGTCTCGCGCTCGTCGATCGTCTTCAGGAACACATCCGCGCCGCCCATGCCGCGAAACGACGCGAATCCGCGTTCCAGGAAATCCTGCAGCGCGGACATCCCTGCGAGCCGCGCGGGTTGCCGCATCATCTTCAGCGCCGTGCGGATCAGCGGCTTCTGCACGGCACGATCGAGCGCCATGCCCACGTCGCCGATCAACCTGACCTGCCGCGCGCGCGATGGAAAATTGCCGGCGCGCCGGTAGGCCTTGCAGTACTCGGCCACGCTGAAAAAACCGTCGGCGCGCGGCAGGCGCGCGATGAGCACCCGGTCGAGTTCCTGCGACAGCGCGTTCAGTTCCATCGCCGCCGCGGTGGTGCGAATCACGCCTTCCGGCAGCACCTTGACCATCACTGGCACGACACGCGCCAGGTCCGCGTCGCGGCGGCTGAAATCCGCCGCGCCGTAGAGATCGTTCTGGAAGAACTGGATGGCCCCCGTGTACCGCGGATCGGCGGCCAAGTCCGCGTACGTCATCCGCAGCCGCCGCGCCTGCCAGTTGGCGAGGCGGTCGAGCGCGCCGGCCAGGATCGGATTGCGCGTCCGCTCCTCGTGCAGCCGTTGCACACGCTCGAGCTCGCGAACGAGCGCAATATGCGCGGAGTGTGCCGGGTCCTGTTCAGCCATGGACGATTGGACAGTGCGAACGCAGTGGATGAGGAAGTCTAGCAGGCCGCGGCGAACGAATCCGCGCCGCCGGTCGCGCGGCCAATTAGATTGTTTTGTCTACGCACCCGCTATATCGTCGACCACGTAACGACGTGCCTTCCGGCACGCGACGGCCGCCCACACCACAAGTGAAACTTTCCCGCCGCACGTTCATCAAGGCCGGCATCTTAGGCGCCGCCGCGCTGGTTACGGCGGCGTGGCTCAAGGGTCCACACGCGCCGCCAACAGGAATCGCGCGCCGCGCGCTCGATGCCGACGGCGAGGCGCTGTTCGGTGCGGTCGTGCCGGTCCTGCTCGCCGGCGCACTGCCCGTCGAACCCGACGCGCGGCAACGCGCACTCGCAGCGACGATCACCGGCATCGATGGCGCGATCGCCGGCCTGCCGCTCGCCGCGCAGGCGGAACTCGCGCAATTGATAGCGCTCCTGTCGTTGCCGCCAGTGCGCCTGGCACTGGCGCGCGTCAACGGCGCCTGGCCCGCTGCGGCGCCGGACGAGGTGCGCGCGTTCCTCGACCGTTGCCGTCACAGTTCGTGGACGCTGCTGCGCGCCGCCTACGACGCCATGCACCAGCTCACGTTTGCCGCGTGGTACGGCAATCCCGACGGGTGGCCGGCGATCGGGTATCCCGGGCCGCCGCGGATCGGTTGACGACGATGGCCGCGGATCCCATCGTCGACCCATTCGAAGCCGGCGTCCGGTCGGGCTGGAAGGTGATCGACGGCGCGCTGCTCGAACGCGACGCCGTCCTCGAGGCGGATGTCGTCATCGTCGGCACCGGCGCTGGCGGCGGTACCGCCGCGGAAATCCTGGCGAACGCCGGCCTGTCGGTGATTCTGGTCGAGGAGGGGCCGCTGCGGTCGTCGCGCGACTTTCGCATGCGCGAGGCGGAGGCGTACCCGCAGCTCTACCAGGACTCCGCGGCGCGCAAGACGAAGGACAAGGGCATCAACATCCTGCAGGGCAGGTGCGTCGGCGGTGGCACGACGGTCAACTGGACGAGTTCCTTTCGCACGCCGCCTTCGACGCTCGACTTCTGGCAGCGCGAGTTCGGACTCGCTGAATTCACCGTCGACGCGCTGGCACCGTGGTTCGCGCAGATGGAGGCGCGGCTGTCGATCGCGCCCTGGGACGTGGCCCCCAACGCCAACAACGAGGCGCTGGCGCGGGGCGCGCGCAAGCTAGGCATGCTCGCGCCGGCGATCCGGCGTAACGTCAAGGGCTGCTGGAACCTGGGCTACTGCGGCATGGGCTGCCCGACCAACGCCAAGCAGTCGATGCTGGTGACGACGATCCCCGGTGCGCTGGCCAAGGGGGCAACCCTCGTGACGCGCGCGCGCGCCGACCGGCTCCTGCTGTCTGGTGACCGCGTCACCGCCCTGGACGTCCGCGCAATGGATGCCGGCGGCATCGCTCCGACGACGCGCAAACTGACGCTGCGCGCGCGCAGCTTCGTCGCAGCCGCCGGAGCGATCGGTACGCCCGCGCTGCTGTTGCGCAGCGGCGCGCCGGATCCGCACGGCCTGACCGGCCGGCGCACGTTCCTGCATCCGTCGCTGGTCTCGGCGGCGCTGATGCCGGAGCGGATCGACGGGTTTGCCGGCGCGCCGCAGACGATCTATTCCGACCATTTCCTCGAAACGCATCCAATCGACGGACCGCTCGGCTACAAGCTCGAGGCGCCGCCGCTGCATCCGGTGCTGACGGCGATCACCCTTCCCGACGACGGCGTCAGTCACGCCGAATGGATGCGCGACTTCCGCGACATGCACGTGCTGATCGCGCTGCTGCGTGACGGCTTTCATCCGGAGAGCACGGGCGGCAGCGTGCGACTGCGCGACGACGGCACGCCCGTGCTCGACTACCCGCTGACCTCCGTCGTGTGGGAGGGCGCGCGGCGCGCGTTCCTCTCGATGGCGGAGATCCAGTTCGCGGCGGGTGCCAACCGCGTGGCGCCGATGCACGCCGACGGACCCGCCTTCACGAACTACGCCGCGGCGAAGGCGGCGATCGCCGCGTTCGACCTGCAACCGCTCGTCACCCGCGTGGTGTCGGCGCACGTGATGGGCGGCGCGCCGTTCGGCGCCGATCCGCGCCAGGCCGTCGTCGACGTCTCCGGCCGGCATCACCATCTGCGCAACCTGTTCGTCTGCGACGGCTCGCTGTTTCCGACATCCATCGGCGCCAATCCGCAACTGTCGATCTACGCGTTCGCCGCGCGCATCGGCACCGGGATTGCCGACCTGCTGTTGCAACGCGGATGACGCGGCGCCGGATGCGCCTTTCTTTAGTGTGATTCCTCTAGACGAACCGGGTAAATTGAAGGTCGATGGCGCGTAGTCTCCGCGCGCCCGGCACAGGAGAAAACACCATGCGTACATCAATGCAGATGCGTAGCACCCCAATCGGCGATGCCGTTCTCAATGCATCGCGGCAAGTGTGGCTGGCAAGCCTTGGCGCGGCGGTCGTTTCGCGCGAGTGGGCGCAGACGGAAGCGGGTAGCGTTTTCCGCACGCTCGTCAAGGAAGGCACCGCGGTCGAATCGCGGACCATCCGTATCGTCGGCGAACGCCTCGAAGGCTCGTTCGCGATGGCCAATTCGATGTGGAAGCAGGCACGCTCCACGGTTTCCACCACGGTGCGGCAGGCGGCCGACACGGCGGTGACGCTGGTCCAGTCGAATCTTCCGAAATCGTTGCCGAAGGTCAAGCTGCCGGCGATGCTGAAGACCGGTGTGGTCGCGAAGCCCAAGTCCGCGACGAAGAAACGTGCCGTCAAGGCGACGCGCAGCACGAAGGCGCGTACGGCCAAGGTCGCGAAGCGCGGAACGCGCAAGGCCCGGTCCGCCACGAAGAAGTAATTCTCCGCTACCATTGCGTGCCAACGGGGCCGTAAGAGCCCCGTCGCCGGGGCCCTCGGACAAATGTTGCGCGTCCGAGGGCTTCTGCAAACGCCAATGAGGAGAACCATGCCGGACACGAGGGCATCCGGGCGCGTTGCACGCCCCCGGACGCGCAAGCGCACGCAGAGGACCGCACGCGCGGTGACGTCGCAGGCGACTTCCAGGATCGGTCTGGCGCTCGCCGGTGGCGGCCCGCTGGGCGGCATCTACGAAGTAGGCGCGTTGCTCGCGCTGACCGATTCGCTGGAGGGGCTGGACGTCAACGATCTCGACGTCTACGTCGGGGTATCGTCCGGCGGCTTCGTCGCCGCCGCGCTCGCCAACGGCATATCGCCGGCGCAGATGTACCGGCTTTTCATCGACGACGGCGCCGATGCCGCATTGAAGCCGGAGGTTTTCCTCAAGCCGGCCTTCGCCGAGTTTGCCCGCTGCCTGACGGCGCTTCCGGGCCTTGCCGCGCGCGCGACGCTCAAGTACCTGCGCGACCCGTTCCACCGCGGCGTGCTGGAGTCATTCGCAACACTCGCGCAGGCGATCCCCACGGGGGTGTTCGACAACCGTGCGATCGACGACTTCCTCGCGCGTCTGTTCGCCGCGCCCGGCCGCACCAACGACTTCCGCAAGCTGGCGCGGAAGCTGTACCTCGTCGCCACCAACCTCGATACGGGCGCGTCGGTCACCTTCGGCCCGCACCATCATGCGCATGTCCCGATTTCGCGGGCCATCGAGGCGTCGAGCGCGTTGCCGGGGCTCTTTCCCCCGGTGGCGATCGATGGCGCATTCTACGTCGACGGCGCGCTCAACAAGACGCTGCATGCGTCAGTCGCGCTCGACGAAGGCGTCAAGCTGCTGCTGTGCGTAAATCCGCTGGTGCCGTTCGACGCCAGCGCCACGCGGCACCGCGGCCACATGAATGTCGACAAGCTGAACCAGGGCGGCCTTCCGCTCGTGCTGGGGCAGACGTTCCGCGCGATCATCCACTCGCGGATGCAGGTCGGCATGGAAAAGTACCGTCGCCAGTATCCGGATGCGAACATCCTGCTGTTCGAGCCCGACCGCGAGGACGCCGACATGTTCTTCGCGAACATCTTCAGCTACCGGCAGCGCAAGCGGCTGTGCGCGATCGCCTTCGACAAGACGCGCCAGAGCCTGCTGGCCCGCGCGGGAGCAATGGCGCCGATCCTGCGCGAGCATGGCATCACCTTCCGTCACGACCGTCTCGCCGACCCGAACCGCGCCCTGCGGATGGCCCTCACCGACGCGCGACCCCTGCGGTCGGATTTCGCGAACACGAGCGTCCGCCAGGCCAAGCGCGAATTGCGGCACACGCTCGACCAGCTCGAGCGCGCGGTGGCGTCGGCACGTTGAAGCGGGCCGCCGCCGCGATGCCCGGCTCCACGCGGCGGTTCGGCTGACGACCGCGACATCGATGGCCGAACGCAAGCCGCCGCGCCGCACGCGCGAGCGCATCCTCGAAACCAGCCTCGCGCTTTTCAATCGGCACGGGGAACCGCACATCACGACGGCCGACATCGCCGACGAGATGAACATCAGTCCCGGCAACCTCTACTACCACTTCCGCAACAAGGACGACATCATCGGCGAGCTCTACGCCGCCTACGAAGGCGCGGTGATGCCGCTGCTCGCCGTGCCCGCGGACCGCGCGCCCGACGTGGAGGATCTCTGGTTCCTGCTGCACGTGCTGTTCGAGCGGATGCGGGACTATCGCTTTCTCTACCGCGACTTAGACGAGATCACGTCGCGCAATCGCAAACTCGCGTTGCGCTTCTCCGACCTCATCCGCAAGGGCGAACGCACCATGATAGAGTTGAGTCGCAGTCTCGTGCGCAGTGGGCAGATGAATGCCAGCGAACGCGAGATCGGCGCGCTGGCGGCCAATGCCGCGCTGGTGTCGACGTACTGGATGTCGTGGCAACGCGTCGTCGGGACGCACGCCGCGGGGGCCGTTGCGCGTCACGAGATCAGCCTCGATCATGCCGCCTATCACGTGCTGGCATTGTTCGCGCCATTCCTCGTCGGCGACGGGCGCGCGCTGATCGAGCGCCTCGGCGAGGACTATCTCTAAAGTCACCAATCGGGGGAACCGGCGATGGCGAAGAAATGGGTGAAGTTTCCGCATGCCGACAAAGCCTATGCCCATGACGCGGCAGGCCTGAAGAAAGGTTGGGTGCGCCTGCACAAGGGCGACGGCGAACCGTTCCCGAAGGACGCGGGAGTGATCGAGGCGTGGCGCCACTTTCACGCCGGCGACTTCCAGCAGGCGGTCGAAGCAGGTATTGCCGCGGGTGGCGCGGGCATCAACGCCGCCGTCAAGGCGCAGTGCGTCTACGCGAACTATCTCGAGAAGTCGGACAAGGCGAAGCTGGAACTGCTCGAGGAGGCGACGTCGCTGGCCGACGAGCGACGCCGCGCGGCGCCCAAGGATGCCAACGCGCACTACCTGTATGCGTTCGCGCTCGGACGCTACAGCCAGGGCATCTCCGTCGCCAAGGCGCTGGCGCAGGGCTTCGGCAGCAAGCTCAAGGAGGCGTTGCTGACGGCGATCAAGCTCGACGGCAAGCATGCCGACGCGCATACGGCCTACGGCGCGTATCAGGCCGAAGTCATCGACAAGGTCGGGGGCCTCGTCGGCGGCATGACCTACGGCGCCAAGAAGGATTCCGCGGTCGAGCACTATGAAAAAGCGCTGAAGCTCTTTCCCGAATCGCCGATCACGCACATCGAGTACGCCAACGGGCTCATCATGCTGTACGGCAAGGGCAAGATCGCGGAGGCGACCAAGCTCTACGAAAAGGCGGCCGCGCTGAAGCCGCTGGACGCCATGGAGCGCCTCGACGTCGAACTGGCGAAGTCCGAGCTCGAATAATTTTTCGCGGCGGTTCGCCGGCCGCTCTGGGGACTGCGATGGAACGTCGCACCAGGATCGTCGTCGCCGGTGCCGCGCTGTTCGCGCTGGCCACCCTGTCTGCGCTCGCGCAGGACAAGGCGCCGCCACCGGCCGCGACTCCCGCGGCCGCCGCGCCGGCGGCCAGGCCTGCGGAAAGAATCGACACGCTGCGCCGCATCCGCGAGACCGGCGCGCTGATCCTCGGCGTGCGCGCGACCAGCGTGCCATTTTCGTTTCTCGATGCGCAAAAACAGCCTCAGGGTTACTCGGTCGACCTCTGCCTGCGTGTCGCCGACGTCATCAGGAGCGAGCTGAAGCTCCCGAAGCTGGATGTCAGGTTCGTCCCCGTGTCGTCGTCCAACCGCATCCCGGCGCTGGTCGAAGGCAAGATCGACCTCGAATGCGGCTCGACGACCAACACCCGCGACCGCCAGAAGCAGGTCGCCTTTGCCTATACGACGTTCGTCGCCGGCATCAAGATGCTGGCGAAGAAGTCGGCCAACGTGACCGCGATCGAGGACCTGCGCGGCAAGACCGTCGTCGTCACCAAGGGCACGACCAGCGAGAAGATCCTGAGGGCGATGAACGACGAGCGCATCCTGAAGATCAGCATCATCGAATCGGCCGACCACGGCGAATCGTTCAAGGCCGTCGACGACGGCAAGGCGGTCGCGTTCCCGATGGACGACGTGCTGCTCTACGGGCTCATCTCCAGGTCAAAGACGCCCGGCGACTTCGCCGTCGTCGGCAAGTACCTCTCCGTCGAACCCTACGCGATCATGCTGCGCAAGGACGAGCCGCAGTTCGAGAAGCTCGTCAATCGCGCGCTCATCGACCTCTTCCAGTCGGGCGAGATCCGCCGCATCTACGCCAAGTGGTTCAACACGCGCGACCTGACGGTTCCGCTCAACCAGTACCTGAAGGAAGCGTTCCAGACGCCCAATACGTACCCGGCGTGGCCTTGACCAAGGGGTCTGACTAAGGGGTCAGAGCGGTAACAATCGGCCGTGACGAAATTGCAAATCCCGCCTCGACATGCCGGCCGATTGTTACCGCTCTGACCCCTTAGCTAGTTACCGCTCTGACCCCTTAGCAACCGACCCCTTAGCAATCGCCGCCGCCTCGTCCGGATCGAGCTCGCCGTCGCGCGGCCACGGCGCCATCAGCGTCACCAGCACGAGCTTCTCGAACTCCGCGCCGAAGCGGGCGCTGATGCGCTCCGGATCGGGACAGAACGTGCGGTCGGTGATGAGGCCGAACTGGACGGCTCCGTTGTACGAGATGATCGACACGCCCATGCCGATGTCGCCGGATTGCGGCACCCAGACAATCAGGCTGTCGATCGGCGTACCCGCGAGGTAGAGCGGCTCCTGCGGACCCGGCACGTTGGTCATCACGCTCGATGCGTTGCGGGCCAGCGCCTGCAGCAGCACCTCCTGCAGCACCTTCGGACCGGATCCCATCGCCGCCAGCAACCCCAGCGCCAGCACCGGCTGGAAAGAGCCCTTGAGCGCGTTCATGTTGGCGCGCACGGCGTACAGCCGCTCGACCGGATTCTCGATGCCGATCGGGAGATCGAGAAACACAAGGCCGAACTGGTTGCCGAGCTTGTACGCCTTTTCCATCGGTCGCAAGTTCACCGGAACCAGCGCACGCATCATGACATCGGCGATCGCGTCACCCTTGTCGACCAGGTAGCCGCGCAGCGCCCCGGCGACGCAGGACAGCAGGACATCGTTCACCGACGCGCCTAGCGCGCGTCCGATCGCCTTGACCTCGCCGAGCGGCAGCGGATCCGTCCACGCGACCCGCTTGCCGACACCGGCCTTGCCCTTGAAGCGCGTCGGCGAATCCTGCGGCATCAGCGCCATCTTCGCGAGTTCCGCCGTGAGCGCCGTGCCCTGGGTGGCCAACGCCACGGCCTTGGTGGGGTCCGACCAGAGTTCCGCGCCCTTTTCGATCAGCGTGGCGCCCACCTTGCGCGCCGTGTTCATCACGCCGGACAACGGCGCCAGCAATTGGCCGATCGCGTCGTCGGGTTCGGCGCGCTTGCGCGGCTGCGGGGCGAAGGGCATCGCCGGCGGCCCGTCGGGACCCGCGTCGGTCATCGACAGGATGACGCGGACGAGGGCGATGCCGTCGGCGTACGAATGGTGCATGCGGGCGATGAGGGCGCTGCCGCCGTCGTACTTCTCGACCAGGTGGAACTGCCACATGGGTCGCGCCGGATCGAGCGGTATCGTCGACAAGCGCGACACCAGATCCTGCAATTCGTCGCGGCCCGCGCGGCCGGGCAACGCCGTCAGGACGACGTGCCGATCGATGTCAAAATGAGTATCGGTCTGCCAGAACGCGCCCGCCGGCACCTCGATGGCCCGCTGCTTGAACCGCTTGAAGACGAGAAAGCGCTCGGTGATCACCTTGCGCAGCCGCGGCAGCGACAAACGCTTGCGGAACAGGAAGACGCCGCAGATCATCATCAGGTTCTGCGGCCGGTCCATGCGCAGCCACGCCGTGTCCACGGCGGACATTTTTTCGCGGCGAGGGGTCGCGGCCATGGTCGACGGGATGTGTTCGGGACGGACGGGCGCGTGCGTTGCGCACAACTTTGCGTTCGCGCTAAAGTAGCACGAAAACCAAATAACCGGATTCCCTTGAAGGAGGACCGCATGGCTGCCGCACCCAAGAAAGACGACCTCAAAGGCAAGTTCGAGGCGGCCGCCGCCGCGGCCAAGCAGACGAAGAAGAAGCCGGACAACGCGACGCTGCTCAAGCTTTACTCGTACTACAAGCAGGCGACCGACGGCGACGTGAAAGGCGACCGGCCGGGCGGATTCGATTTCGTCGGCGGCGCCAAGTACGACGCCTGGGCCAAGCTCAAGGGTATGGCCAAGGACGAGGCGATGACCAACTACGTCAAGCAGGTCGACAAGCTGAACCGCGAGTAGGCGCGTTCGTTCGCCGCTGCTTTCAAGCCACGAAAAAAAAGGCCCGCCGGAGTCGGCGGGCTTTTTTTGCGGCGCGGCGAGCGGGTCAGCCGGCCTTCTTGGCCGCGCGCGGCGCGCGGCCCGGCGTCTTCGCGGCGCGCTTGGGCGCCGCCTTCGGCGCCTTTGCCTTCGTCGCCCCGCCTTTAGCCCGCACGGGCTCGGACTTGCCGCCGGTCGCCTTGATCAGCAGGTTGACGGCTTCCGACAGCGCGTCGACGCGTTGGGTCAGGCGTTCGACGTCGCTATGCGTATGCACGCCCAGTTTCGACAGCGCGCGCGCGACGCGCTCCTCGAAGACCTGCTCCAGCTTGTCCCACGTACCGCCGACGCCCTGTTTCACTTCCTTCACCTTTGCCTTGGCGGCGCCCCGCGCCGCTGCCGCGGTATCGGCCGCCGCTTGCCGGGTCTTCGCCTCCAGGTTCTCGCCCTGCTTCACCAGCGACTCGAATACCTTCATGCCTTCGGCCTGCGCGCGCGAAAAGGCGCCCAGTCCCGCCAGCCAGATATGCCGCGAAGAATCGAGCACGGCCTGCGATATGTCCTTGGCCTCGCCGCTTTCCTTGGCGGCCAGTCCGGCCTTCGCTTTCTTGAGCATCACGTCCCCCTCGAATCGTGTTCGCCGCCCCGCGCAGCTTTTTCATTTTAGGCGGCCCCGCTAGAGCAATCATACTAAAGGCGGCAGCGGCTTTGGTCGCGGGCCGCGCACGAATACGCAGGCGTACAATCGCATCGGCTTGGCCGCCGGCAACCGCCGGTGCGACACGACAATTTCAAGGCGGCGGACCTGTCCCCCGAAAGCTCGGGGGCGGGCCCATGTGCCGCGTCGATAATGCAAGGAGGATGCGATGGCCTATTTCGTCACCGGCGCGACCGGGTTCATTGGACAGTTCCTGATCCGCAACCTGTTGAAGCGCGGCCAGCCCATCTACGTACTGGTTCGCAAAGGCTCGGTCAAGAAACTCGACGCCTTGCGCGAGGAATGGGGCGCCGGCGAGCGCGCCATCATCCCGGTGATCGGCGACCTGACGAAGAAGAACCTGGGCGTTGCCGACGCCGACCTGAGAAAGCTCAAGGGCAAGATCGACCACCTGTTCCATCTCGCCGCCGTCTACGACATCAAGGCCACCGCCGAGGAGCAGCAGAGCGCCAACGTGGAAGGCACGCGCCACGCCGTGCAGTTCGCGCAGGCGGTCGCCGCCGGCTGTTTCCATCACGTGAGCTCGATCGCGGCGGCAGGCCTCTACGACGGCGTCTTCCGCGAGGACATGTTCGACGAGGCCGAGGATCTCGACCATCCGTACTTCAAGACCAAGCACGATTCCGAAGGCGTCGTGCGGATGGAGTGCAAGCGGCCGTTCCGCATCTACCGCCCGGGCTTCGTCGTCGGCGACTCGAAGACCGGCTACATCGACAAGATCGACGGCCCGTACTACTTCTTCAAGGTGCTGCAGAAGATGCGCAGCCTGCTGCCGCCGTGGATGCCGATGCTGGGCATCGAGGGCGGTCGCATCAACATCGTGCCGGTCGACTTCGTCACCGATGCGCTCGATTTCCTGGCACACAGGAAGGGACTCGACGGCAAGTGCTTCCACCTGACCGATCCCGCTCCGCACCGGATCGGAGAGGTGCTGAACATCTTCGCCAAGGCCGCTCACGCGCCGCAGATGACGATGCGCCTGAACGCGCGGATGTTCGGCTTCATTCCCGCCCCCGTCCTGTACGGCCTGGGGTCGCTCGCCCCGGTCAAGCGCATGGTCCGCGCCATGCTGACCGATCTCGGCATTCCGAAAGACGTGTTCCAGTTCATCAACTGGCCCACGCGCTACGACAACCGCGAGACGGTCAAGGCGCTCAAGGGTTCCGGCATCACGGTTCCGGAACTGGCGACGTACGCGCCGAAGCTCTGGGACTACTGGGAGCGCAATCTAGACCCCGATCTCTTCATCGATCGCAGCCTGTCCGGCAAGGTGAAGGACAAGGTGATCGTCGTCACCGGCGGCTCGTCCGGCATTGGCCGCGCGACGGCCATCAAGATGGCGAGCGCCGGCGCCCGCGTGATCCTCGTCGCGCGCGGCGAGGAGAAGCTGGTCGAGACGAAGAAGGAGATCGAAGCCGCCGGCGGCCGGTGCTGGATGTACACGGCCGACGTATCCGACCTGGCATCCGTCGACGCGCTGGTCACCCGCGTGCTGAAGGAGCACGGCACCTGCCACTACCTCGTCAACAACGCCGGCCGCTCGATCCGCCGCGGCGTCATCAACTCGTTCGACCGCTTCCACGATTTCGAGC
>JBDTNR010000042.1:0-13701 GCA_039933655.1 Betaproteobacteria bacterium
CCGGAACATCTCGATCGCCTGCTCGATGTCGAATCCGTCCAGGCGTTCGGCGGCGAGCGCGGCGAGCGCGGCGACGCCTATCCAGCGGAAATCGCGACGGGTCACGGTCAGCGCGAAGCGGTGCGAACGAACGTCACCAGCTTGGCCTTGAAGCTGTCCAGGTCTTCGTTGCCGAAGACCATGCTGCGCCGGAGCATGTACGGGTACGCGTAGAACGGGTTCCCGCCCGGGGTGACGGTGACGCCCTGGCTGACGCTCTGTTTCTGCAGCAGCTCGACGACGTACTCGTTGACGTCGCCATACGGGTACGCGAACGTGAAGCTCGCGTCGGCCAGGCGTTCGCGCAGCACGGCGACGGGGGCATCGACTTCGCGCCGGATGCGTTCCTTGTATCTGGCTTCAGTCTCGCCGGGCAGCCGCAGCGTCAGGTTCGCATGCGATTTCGAATGCGGCTCGATCTCGACCACGCCCGAGGCCATCATCTCCTTCATCTGCGCCCACGTCATCGCGTCGGAGGCGCCCACGAAGTCCGTGTACAGGAACACCGTGGCCGTTAGGCCGAACTTGCGCAGGATCGGGTAAGCGATCTCGAACGTCGAGCGGTAGCCGTCATCGATCGTGATCGCTACCGACTTGGCGGGCAACGCCTCCTTGCCTTCGAGAAAGCGCGCGAGGCGCTTCATCGACACCACCGTATAGCCGTTGCGCGAAAGGTAGTCCATCTGGGCTTCGAAGGCGGCCGGCGTCACGTTCAGCTTGGTGGCGCGCGTTCCGAAGCGGTGGTAGCAGAGGATAGGGACCGTCTGGTACCCATTGGCGTAGACGCCGAGGGGATTGCGCACGCGCAGCGGGATGATGACGATCTGGCCGGCGCGCACATTGGTGATGTTGTTGAACTGCGCGATCCACCACGCGCGGTTGAAATCGCCGAGATAGCGCTGGGCGAGCGAACCCAGCGACTCGCCGGCTTGCGCGGTCACGATGACGAAATCGTCGTCGTGCGCGAGCACCGGCCCTGCGTCCACCGGCACGACGACGACCGGCTCCGCTGCCGGTGGCGCCGGCGGCGGCGTCGCGCAGCCGGCGAGCACCGCCGCTAACAACGCCGCGGCGCCTGTTCTGCGGTCAATGCCCATCGGTCGGGTGATCGCCGGCGGCGGGCGGCGCCTCGTGACGCTTCTCGATTGCCGCGGCGGTCTTGTCGAACTCTGCGTACAACTCGCCGAATTCGTCCTTGCGCGTATCCGCGATCCGGTAATCGTAGCGGCCGTTGGCGAGCTCCTGCAGCGAGTTGCGCAGCACGCGGATCGGCACGGCAAGGCGTTGCGCGAGGAGGTAGGTGCCGCCGGCCACGGCGGCGACAGTGACGAACGTCAGGATCGCCAGCAGCACCAGCACCAGGTTGGCCACGGCCGTCAGGGGGGCTTCGAAGATGCCGAGGTGCACGGTGCCGATCGTCTTGCCCTGGAACAGCACCGGCGCCGAGAAATCCAATACCTGGCGCCCGTCGCCGATGCGGCGGCTGACGACGGAGACGCCGGGGTCCTTCGAGCTGACGGGTGTCGATTCGGGCGCCGCGTATTTGGCGTTGACGTCGGTCGCGACGTTGCTCGCCCGCACGATGCCCTGGTGGTCGACGACGTTCATGTAGCTGAAATTTTCCTGCCGGCCGAGCGCCTCCTGCACGAACACGTCCATCGCCGCCCAGTCCTCCGACAGGAGCGGCACCGCGTTCTGCGTGGCGGTGAACTTGGCGAGCGAGCCGCCATAGTCCTTCACCTGGTCCATCATCGCGGCGTACTGCTGCTTGTAGAGCACCGTGGCGGTCAGCGTCATTGTGACAGCGACGACCGAGGCCATCGTCAATGCCCAGCGCACGGCCATCGGTATCCCGCGCGCGCGACCCTGCTTCTGACCTTCGTCGGCCAGCTCGCGGGAAACGCCGATCAGCGCCTGCGCGAACTCCTCGCCGCTCTGGAAACGCTTGTCCGGCTGCTTCTTCAGCGCGCGCTCGATGATTCGGCGCAGCGACAGCGGCAGGTCCGCGCGCACTTTGTCGAGCGAGGGCGGATCGGTCTTGGTGATTTTGTAGGCGACGCTGATCAGCGTATCGCCCTCGAACGGCAGGTGCCCGGTCAACAGCTGATACAGCACCACGCCGGCGGAGAAGAGGTCCGAACGCGAATCCACCTTCTCGCCGACCACCTGTTCGGGCGACATGTAATGCGGCGTGCCGAGCACGTTGCCGATTTGGGTCTGTGTGGCGTCGCCCTCGCTGCCGTCGATGCGACAGATGCCGAAGTCGGCCACCTTGATCGTGTTGGTGGCGGTCAGCCGCATGATGTTGCCCGGCTTCACGTCGCGATGGATGATGCCCTTTTTGTGCGCGTAGTCGAGCGCGCGCGCGAGCTGGATGCCGATCTCCACGATGTCGCGCGTCGACAGCGGCTTCTTGGACTTCAACTCCTCCGCGAGCGTCTGCCCCTCGACCAGTTCCATCGCGATATACGGATGACCCTGGTCCTCGCCGACGTCGAACACGGTGACGATGTTCGGATGCGACAGCACGCCGGCACCCTTGGCCTCGCGCAGGAAGCGACCGCGGTACTCGCCGTCGAGGCGCAGCTGTGCCTTCAGGAGCTTGATCGCGAGCGCGCGATTGATCTCGGGATCGAATGCCTTGTAGACGCAGGCCATCGCGCCTTCGCCGATGATCTCGCGGATCTGGTAGCGGCCGAGCCGGTCCATGGGTGTCGTGTCGTTCATGACGTATGCCCTGCGGGTGGCGGCCTGTGCCGCCCGCTGGCAGGGCCGAGTATGCCAGAACGTTCCGCGTGCTTGTGCGCGGCCGGCCGTGGCGGCTGCTTCTTCCGTACAAGGGGCGGGCGCTCCCCGCGCGGTCGAACTGCCCGCGTGGTGCGAGCGAGCGATACCACATCGCCCGTCGCGCGCATTCGTGATGTCGCGCGGCAGGCCGCGGGCAGGCAGCCGTTGCGCGCGGTCAGAGGCACATGGACGCGTCGCCCGACCCGTCTTGCGCGACGCTCACGCACCATGTCGCAGCGGATCCGCGCGCGGCACGATCTTCATCGACGACCGCAGGGCGAACGGTCGCTGCCGCCGCGGGCTGGGACGGAGGATCAGCGACGAAATCCGCCGCCGCCGCGGAATCCACCGCCTCCGAAACCGCCGCCGCCGCCGAAACGGCCACCCCAGCCGCCGCCGGCCCCACCACCGAACGAGCGTCCGCCGCCTGCGCCGCTGCTGCCGCCGCCGAAGCGATCGCCACCGAAGCCACCGCCGCCGCCGAAGCCGTCGCCGGCACTGCGTGCCTGCGACTCGCGATTCGCCCATGACGTGTCGCCCGACGCGCTTCCCCAGCCGCTCGACGAGTGTTGCTGCCAGCCGTCGCCGGTGTTCTTGTAGACGTTGCCGTTGACGTCAGCGTAATGATTGTTGCCGGCGCTCGCCGTATCCCACGAGTTGGTGTTGCCGGTCTTTGCGTTATATGTCGATCCTTCGCCGGCGTGCGCATAGCCCTGCGGACCCGCGGTCGTGGCGCCCGAGCGCTGGTAGCTGCTGCCTCCGGCGCCGGTGGCCGATACGTTCGAGCCCGTCGAGCGCTGTCCGGTGTAGGTGTTGTAGTTGCCCGCGCGCGCGACGTCGGCCGAGCCGCCGGCGGCAGTGTTCGCCGTACGGTCGTAGCCGCGCGTGGCGTTGCCGGTATACGCGTTGTACTGGCGACCCGCGTTGTAACTGCCAGACGTGCCGGTGCGGCTGTTGTAGTAGCTGCCGCTCGCGGTGGTGCCGGCAACGCCACCGCCCCCGTACCAAGTGCGCGTGCCGGAGTATGTCGTGGCCCCCCAATGCCCGTAGACGTTGGCGCTCGCCGAGGCGCAGCACGGATATCCGCCCCAGTAGCCGGGATGGTAGTAGGCGCCGCCCCAGTACGGTTCCGTCCACGCGGCGGTCGCAAGTCCCATCGCGAAGCCGAACGTGAATCCCACATATGGGTTGTAGATGGGCGTGGCGGCGACGGCATACGTGTACGGTGGCGGGTACCAGACGCTGCCGATCCACGGCGAGTACGCGTAGCCGGTGCCGTAGACGACAGTGCCGTTCGGCGACACCACCGTGCCGAGGTAGCCCGGCGTATAGCCTACATACACGTACTGCGGCGTGGTGCCATAGATGCGCACGTACGTCACGTAGTAGATCGGCGACGAAGGCGGAATCGAGTAGATCGAGGTCGGCACCGACGTGGCCACCGTCCACGGCCCGGTGATTTGCGGCGCCGTGAACCAGACGCCGGCGGTGACCGCGTAATACGCGTTGGGTGCCACCTGGATCACCGGCTCCGACGAATTCAGGACGTACGAGAGCGTGGTGCCGGGGACGGGCGCATATTGCGGCGGCCCGTCGAAGTTCGGCGTGAACGTGGGGCCGCCTTTGAGCGGCACCGTCGCCGTCTGCGGGATCGAGTTCTCGATGACGGCCGCCTGCGCCTGCGGCGTGCCGGCCACGGTCGGCAGCACGGCGCCGGCCGTGGACGTCGCGGGAATCCGCGCGAAATCGGCCGGCAGCGCATCGCTCCCGACGAACTGCCAGGGACCGGTGATGGCGGGCGCGCGGAACCAGCGACCAGCGAGCAATGCGTAGTAGTTGTTGTTGGCGGTGTCGATCAGCACGTCACTGGTCGTGTTCGACGCCCACAGGAGCTGCGTGCCGACGATCGGCACGAAATCGGCTTGGCCGTTGAACACGATGAGTTCGCTGGGCACCTGGCTCGTGTAGATCGTCGGCACGCCATTGGCGAGCGACGGCTTCGGATTCGCCTTCGGTCCGCCGTCGAGGAGGTCCACCGTATTGCTCTTCGCGAGTTGTGCCGCGACGTCGTCCATGCCGAACGGCTGCCGGAACGATTGCGTCCACGGGCCGTTGATCGTGCCGGCCGACAGCCAGCCGTCGTAGACGTGGATGTAGAAATTCTGCTCGATGCCTCCCTGCAGGATCAGCGCGCGGGTGTTGATCACGCGATTAAAGCGAGGAGCGGCTCCGACCGGCTTGATGACGGGCGCCCCGTCGATCGGCACCAGGATCGCCGGCGAATAGCTGACCAGCACCTGCGGCGGCGTATTGTTGACGGCGACGGTTTGCGGCTTGATGCCGGCCGCCGCCAGCGAAGCCTGCAGCTTGTCGAGCGACATGGTGCGGATCTGCGCCGCGAACTCCTTCGTGAGTTCGGGGCCGAAGGCGGCGCCGCGATCGGGCAGTGTCGGGAAGTCGATCTTCGAAATCTTGAAGTCCTCGAACACAACCGTTCGCAGTGTCTTGTCGACCTGCGTCCGCGTCGTGGCGAAGATGACGCCGAACGCCTGTTCCTTGGAGCCGTCTCTCTTGAACGCCATGGCCGCGCGGAAATCGAGCTGGTTGTCCGTCCACTTGTTGATCTGGGGCTGGTAGACGAGCACCTGTCCGGTCGTCAAGTCGACGACGCGCGGCCAGGGGTCGGGTGGGGGCGTGCCGGTGGGCGGTGTCTGTGCGACCACCGCCGCTGCAACAACGACTAACAGTGTGGCCAGCAGCGCGCGGAAGGGATGGATGCATGGGAGGATCATTGGATGTGCTCGCGAGGGCGGCGCCGCCTGCTCGCGCCTGGTTGTCAAAGTTTCCAGTTGAAGTTGGCGGCAAGAAAGAAGCTGCCGGTGTCGGGGAGCGAGCCGGACAGGTCCCCACGCCCTCCCGCAACCACCGGCACGCTGCTGCGCGCATTCACGTCGAGCGTGCCGCCGTAGGCATACTCGAACGCGGCGCCCCACGAAAACGTGCTGCTCTGCTGCTTATGCGCGCCGATGCCGAAGCGCCATGCCGAGTTCGCGGGCAACAGGACGGGGACGTTGGCGCTGTCCTGAAACGGGGAATCGTAGGCGACGCCAAAGTCGAGTCGCCACGGCTCGCTGATCCGGTACTGCGCGCCGGCGGCCGCATGCCACGTGTCCTTGTAGTTGAGTTCGGTCGTCAGCGACACGGGATCGTTGGACGCGACGCCCACGTCGAGCTTGCCGAACTTCGACCATTGCTGCCAGCCGACGCTACCGAGGAACGCCCAGCGTGGGTCGATCTGCGTGTAGACACTGGCGTTGATGCCTTGCGGCACCGTCATGCCGAGGTCGACGTTCGCATCCAGAAGCCCGCGCGCGCGCAGCAGCGCCTCGACGCCCGGCGCGATGCCCGAGAATTGCGCGGGCGCCGAGAAGTCGAGCTTGACGGCGGAGTTGTAGGTGAAACCGAAGCGCGTCCCCGAGTTGACTTCGTAGAGCAGGCCGACATTCGCGCCGAAGCCCCACTTGTCCGCATCGAGTTCCAGCTGCCCATCGGGGCCGATGATGTTGTTGACGGCCACGATGTTCTTGAACTTGCCGTACATCGCGTTGAGGCTGACGCCGAGCGAAAGCCGGTCGTTCACGCGATAGGCGACCGATGGCAGGAACGACACGCCGAGCAATGTCGACTCGAGTCCGTAGTAGCGGCCGACCCAGCCTGCGTCGTACGCTTCGACCAAGCCGAAATTTCCGGACATCGCCATGCCGAGCTTCAGGTCGCGCGACACGCTGTAGGAATAGAAAAAACCGCCGCCGGGGAACCAGCCGACGGGATTGCCGCCGTCATTGCGGCCGAGGCCCGGCGAAGTTCCGCTGCCGATCGAGAGTCCCAGGTCCGCGTACAGCATCTGGCTCCCCAGCGTCAGCTGGTTGCCGTCGAGACGCGTCATGCCCGCGGGATTGGTGAATACGGTCGACGCATCCTGCGCGCGCGCCGTGTAGCCGGCGGACGCAAGCCCCACGTCCTCCGTGCCGACTTCATAGAGCATGATGCCGCCGGCATGCGCTGCGGCGGCAACGAACGGCGCAACAGCGCCCGCGAAAGCGCGGACGAGCGCAGCCTGCGTGGATCGACGATGGTTGCGCATGGTGGCCTTGGTGAGAGCGAAGAGGCGCCGGCCTTCGTTCATCCGGCGCGGTAGAGGGTCGTCACGCAGGCGCCGCCCAAGCCCAGGTTGTGCTGGAGCGCGACGCGCGCCCCCGCGACCTGCCGCGCGCCCGCGTGGCCACGCAGCTGCTGCGTGAGCTCGAAGCACTGGGCCAGTCCCGTGGCACCGAGCGGATGCCCTTTGGACAGCAGGCCGCCGGACGGATTGGTGACGACGCGGCCGCCGTACGTGTTGTCGCCGTCGTCGACGAAGCGCTCGCCGCCGCCTTCCGGACACAGGCCGAGCGCCTCATAGCTCAGCAGCTCGTTGTGCGCGAAGCAATCGTGCAGCTCGACGACGTCGACGTCGTCCGGCCCGATGCCCGCCTGCTCGTACGTCTGTCGCGCGGCGGCGCGCGCCATGTCGAAGCCGACGAGCTGCATCATGTCGTGGGCCGCGAACGTCGCCGGCGTATCGGTGGTCATCGCCTGCGCGGCGATCCACACCGCGGGCGCGATGCCCTGGCGCCTTGCGAATTCCTTGGACATCAGTATGGCGGCGGCCGCGCCGCAGGTCGGCGGACAGGCCATCAGCCGCGTCATGACGCCGGGAATCAGCGTCGGCGACGCCATGACGTCGTCGACCGTCACTTCTTTGCGAAAGAGTGCAAGCGGATTGTGGACGGCGTGGCGGCTCGCCTTGGCGCGGATCTTCGCGAAAGTCTCCATCCTGGTTCCGTACTTGCGCATGTGGGCGAGGCCGGCGCCGCCGAAATAGCGCAGCGCCAGCGGGACGTCCGGGAGGCCGACTAGCGCGTCCGTTTCGGCGTCGAAGCGCTCGAACGGAGTGGGGCGATCCTGGTACTTCGCGACAAGCGCACCTTGCTGCATCTGCTCGAAGCCCAGCGCGAGCACGCAGTCGGCGCTGCCGGATGCCACCGCCTGCCGCGCGAGAAACAACGCGGTGGAGCCGGTCGAGCAGTTGTTGTTGACATTGACGATCGGGATGCCGGTCATCGCGACGTCGTACAGTGCGCGTTGTCCCGACGTCGAGTCGCCATACACGTAGCCGACGTACGCCTGCTGGATCGCCGCGTAATCGACACCGGCGTCGGCCAGCGCCGCGCGTGTCGCGGTGGCTGCCATTTCGGGGTAGGGCGGGCTCGTGCCGGGCTTGGTGAACGGGATCATGCCGACCCCGGCGACGACGACCTTGCGTGACATCCAATCCTCCGCGGCAATCGCTGCATTTTACCGTACGCTAAACTAGGTGGGGATCACCGTCGCAAATATCGCGTGCCAGCGAAGTGCGGAAGTGCGCCCGCAAGCGCGCGAGGAAAACGTGAGGCCGCCGTGACTGTATCGTTGGCGTCGCCGACCGCGACGCACGAAGTGTTCAACCAGGTTCCGCCGCTTGCCGGGCACAACCTGTTCGCGTCCGATGCCGCATTGCGGGAAGCGGCGCTGCGCGATGGCGCCGCCGACGCCGCGCCATGGCTCTTGGAACGCGGCGCCGAACTCGGTTCGGCGGAGATGCAGATGCTGGCCGCCGAGGCCAACCGCGTCGTTCCGGTATTGAAGGCGTTCGACGCCAGCGGGCGCCGGCGAGACGAGGTCGAATTCCATCCGGCGTACCACGTGCTGATGGCCTACCTCAAGCGGCATGGCGCGGCGGCGGGTCCGTGGGCCGATCCCCGCCCGGGCGCGCATGTACGGCGGGCCGCGCTTTACGTCATGTATGCGCAGGTCGAAGACGGCACGTTGTGTCCGGCGACGATGACGTATGCCAGCGTGCCGCCGCTCGCGCGCGACGGCGCGCTGGCGGCCGAGTGGGTGCCGCGCATCTGCGCGCCCGAATACGATCCGCGCTTCGTGCCGGCGCGCGACAAGCGCGGCGTGACGATCGGCATGGGCATGACGGAGAAGCAGGGCGGCTCCGACGTTCGAGCCAACACGACGCGCGCCGCGCGCGCCGGCGGCCGCCACTACCGGATCACCGGGCACAAGTGGTTCTTCTCCGCGCCGATGTGCGATGCGTTTCTCGTGCTGGCGCAGGGCCCCGGCGGATTGTCATGCTTTCTGCTGCCCCGGTTCACGCCGGACGGCGACATCAACGACATCCGCATCCAGCGACTGAAGGACAAGCTGGGCGACCGGTCCAATGCGAGTTCCGAAGTCGAATTCTGGGGCGCGCATGCCGAACTCGTCGGCGACGAAGGGCGCGGTGTCACGACCATTCTCGAGATGGGTACGTACTGCCGGCTGGACTGCGCGCTCGGCAGCGCGGGCCTGACGCGAGGTGCGGTGGCGCAGGCGCTGCATCACGCGCAGCATCGTCACGCGTTCGGGCGCCCACTGGTCGAGGCGCCGCTGATGCGCAACGTGCTCGCCGACCTGGCGCTTGAGGCCGAGGCGGCGACTGCGCTGGCGCTGCGGCTGGCGCGCGCTTTCGACGCCGGCGACGACGAGGCGGCGGCGCTGTTGCGCCGCGTGCTGACGCCGGCGGCCAAGTTCTGGATCTGCAAGCGCGGCCCCGCCGTGGCGGCGGAAGCAATGGAGGTGCTGGGCGGCAACGGCTACGTCGAGGAGGGCCCGCTGGCGCGGAATTATCGCCAGATGCCGCTCAACTCGATCTGGGAAGGCTCGGGCAACGTGATGTGCCTCGACGTCATGCGGGCGCTCGACAAGGACTCGCGCTGCGCGGAGGCGCTCGCCGCCGAGTTCGCGCCGGCCCGAGGACACAACGACCATCTCGACGTCCATGTCGCCGCATTGGAGCGGGACCTGCGCGGCCCGGCGCTTCCACAATCCGACGCGCGCCTGCTGGCGCAGCGGATCGCGGTGGCGATGCAGGGAGCGCTGCTCGCGCAATTCGCGCCGAACTTCGTCGCCGATGCGTTCTGCGCGTCGCGGATGGCGCCGCAGGCGTACGCCGGCGGCGTCTTCGGCACGCTGGCGCCGGCCGCCGATTACGACGCCATCCTGCGGCGCGCCTGGCCGCCGCTCGACGGCGGGTGAGCGAACTGCCCGCGCGAGCGCGAAGCCGTCGCCGTGCGTCGCCGCAGTGGCCCGGTGGAGCATGCGCCGGATCGCGTGCATACTCCGCCGCTGTGGCGACTGCTGCCTACACGATCGTTTACCGGCGGGTCGCCGCACGCGCGCTGGCCGTCATGGCGTGGACAGGCGCCGCCGCCGCCCAGTCAGCCCCTCCGGATGCCGCCGCGCATCCGGTGTTCCAGAATGACTCCCCGCGCATCCTGCAGGGTGCCAAACGCCTGGCCGACCGCGAGCCGGTCGCCGCCGGCGACACGGGCGTGGGTGTGCTGCAGTCCGGCGACCGGGCATCGTGGCCGCGCCTTTGGCGCGAGGATGACCTGCTGATCTCGGGCACGCTGATCGGCACGCTCGGCATGTTCAGGATGTGGAGCAACGCCTTCGGGCTGCCCGCGTCCCTCAATCCGGCAGCACTCGAGAACGACCCCGGTTGGGGCGAGTTCTTCCTCGAACCAGGGTTGACGGCGGCCTACACGCTCAACGGGGCGACCAAGCTCTACGGCGGCGTCTCTTACATGGAAACCGGCACGCGCGGCACCGATTACGGCGGGGTCGGCAACACCTGGCACGGCGCGCCCGAACTCCTCTACGCGGGCATCCGGTGGCAGGACGCGGTCCGGCAACTCGCCTTCGACGCGTCCTATGGCCAGCAGGACTTCGCCGTCGGCAACAACCTGCTGCTGGCGTCGGGCGCCAGCAATGGCGCGCAGCTCGGCGCCGACTACATGGGCCCGCGCGCTGCCTGGGCAAACGCCGCGCTGCTGAAGGGCACGTGGCGCGACTTGACCGTGCAGGGCTTCTGGCTGAAGCCCAACGACGCATCGTCGGCCGCCACCGGGACGCGACTCGCCGGCGTCAACGCGCAGTGGGGCGATGGCGGTCCGCTGCAACTCGCGTTCATGTACTTGCGCGCGCCGGAATCGGACATCGTCACCCGCGACGGACTCGACGTGTACGACGTGCGCGCCACCGTCAAGCCGGGAGGCGCCGACAGCGGCTGGACGCTGCGGGCCGAATACGCGTGGGAGCGCAAGGACGGTGTGGTCGCCGACGGCTGGTACGTGGAAGGTTCGTACCATGCTGCGGAGGCCAAGTGGCGGCCGCTGGTGACGCTGCGCTACGCGTCGTTCTCGGGCGACCGTCCCGACACCGCGACGTGGGAGGGATTCGATCCGCTGTACTTCGGCGGCAGCAATCCCGACTGGTACCAGGGCAAGCTCCTGTCGACGCTTATCAACAACACCAATCTCGATTCGGTGGCGGCGTCGTTGTCGCTCGCGCCGGACGCCCGCAGCATCGTGCAATTCGTTTTTCTGTATTTCGCCGCGGCGCAAGCCGATTCGCCGCTGGCCATTCCCGCCGCCGGCCAGCCCGTCACGACCGGCGGCGGCGTGCCCGCCAAGTCGCTGGCGACGGAGTTCGATGCCGTCTACACGTACACGTTCAGCAAGCAGGTGAACGTCAACGTGTTCGCCGGCTACGCCACGCCCGGCGCCGGCTACAGGCAGCTCTATTCGGCGAGCGGCGGCAGCGCGCAGCCGTGGTGGATCATCGGCACGCAGTTCAACATCAGTTATTGATTGCGAAGGTCCGCAGCGGCGGGCGATGATGCGCCTTTCCACGATGACGCGATCGACGTTTGCCCATGCTTGAACCGTATCTGCTCGCCCAGGCCGCGGACATGGCACCCGCGCCGCCTTCGTCGCTTTCCAGCACGCTGACGCATGATGCGATGGGAATCACCCGCGTGCCGGGGGATATCGAGGCGTTGCCGTTCCTCCAGCATCTCGCCGAAGTGATGCCGGCCGCCGACGTGGCATTCGGCGGCGCCATGCTGATGCTGATCGTCGTCGTGCACGCGACCGGCGTGCGCTGGGTCACCGGCCACGTCGCGCGCCGGCTGCGCCTCGTCACGCTGCAGCCGACGATCTGGCGCGCGGACGTCCTGATGGCGCTGTCGGTGCTGCTGTTGCTCGCGCTGCACCTGTTCGAAGTCGTCATCTGGGCGACGTCGCTCGTCTACGGCGGATTGGTGCCGAGCTGGCGCGCCGCTGGATTCTTTGCGGGCAACACATATACGACCGTCGGCTACGGCAATTTCGTGTTGCCGGCAGGATGGGAGATGCTGGCGCCCATCATCGCGATCTCGGGGCTCTTCACGTTCGGCTGGTCGGGCAGCGTGCTGGTCGACATCGTCGCGCGCTGCCAGAAGATCAAGGACGCCTTCACCGATCAGCAAGCCGCGCCGCCGGCGCCGCCCCCTGCGCACTGATTCCGCTGCGCGCCGTTTCAGGCGGGGCGGCGGTAGTCGGCGAGTTCCACGCGAGCGATCTGGTTGCGATGTACTTCGTCGGGGCCGTCGGCGAAGCGCAGCGAGCGCGCCTGTGCATAGAAAAACGCGAGCGGAAAGTCGTCGCTGACGCCGGCGGCGCCGTGCACCTGCATCGCCCATTCGATGACCTGGCAGGCCATCGTCGGCGCCGCCACCTTGATCATCGCGATCTCCTTGCGCGCGGCCTTGTTGCCGACGCGATCCATCTTCCAGGCGGCGTGCAGGACCAGCAGGCGTGTCTGGTCGATCATGATCCGCGCGTTCGCGATGCGTTCCTGCGTCACCGTCTGGTCGGCGACGGCGCGGCCGAACGCGACACGGCGCAACGCGCGCTCGCACATCAATTCGAGCGCACGCTCGGCCTGGCCGATCAGTCGCATGCAGTGATGGATGCGGCCGGGCCCCAGGCGCCCCTGCGCGATCTCGAAGCCGCGCCCTTCGCCGAGCAGTAGGTTCGACGCCGGCACGCGCACGTTCTCGAAGTCGTACTCCGCGTGGCCATGCGGCGCATCGTCGTAGCCGAACACCGGCAGCACGCGCACAAGGCGCACGCCGGGCGTGGCCACCGGAATGAGGATCATCGACTGCTGGCGATGGCGATCCGGGTGGGCGGGTTCCGACTTGCCCATGAAGATCAGGATCTGGCAGCGCGGGTCCGGCCCGCCCGTCGTCCACCACTTGCGGCCGTTGACGACGTAAGCATCGCCATCGCGCACAATGGACGACTCGATGTTGGTGGCGTCGCTCGACGCGACGGCGGGCTCGGTCATCGCGAACGCCGACCGGATTTCGCCCGCCAGCAACGGGGTGAGCCAGCGCGCCTTCTGCTCGGGCGTGCCGTAGCGGACGAGCACTTCCATGTTGCCGGTATCGGGGGCGTTGCAGTTGAACGCCTCCGGTCCGATCCATGACCGGCCCATGATCTCCGCCAGCGGCGCGTACTCGACGTTCGCGAGGCCCGCGCCCAGGTCGGAGTCCGGAAGAAACAGGTTCCACAGCGCCGCGGCGCGCGCCTTCGCCTTCAGCGCCTCCATCACCGTCGTCGGCAGCCACGCATTGCCGTTGGCGCGGTTCGCGGCGACCTCCGTCGCAAACACCGCCTCGGCCGGATAGACATGCTCGTCCATGAACCGCGCGACCCGGTCCTTAAGGTCGCGCACCCGGTCCGAATGACTGAAATCCATGTTCTTCCCCGAAAGAGCGGTCAGGCCCGGAGCGTACCCGGGGTCCGGCTTCTATAACCGTTGGGCCATCGTCCAGGCGACGTCGGCGACCAGCCGCGCGCGGCTGCCGGTGGCGACCGCGTCCTGGCTGGCGGCATTGCCCTGCAGCGCCCGCACCAGCAC
>JBDTNR010000043.1:0-13604 GCA_039933655.1 Betaproteobacteria bacterium
GCGAGCTGCGCCGTCGCGCCGAAATCGCGACGATGGCCGTGGGATTGATCCGGACGCCCGAACAGGCGAATGCGATCGTCGCCGGCGGCGACGCCGACCTCGAGGCGCTGGCGCGCGAGCATTTGTGGAACCCGAACTGGGCCGCGCAGGCGGCGGTGCGGCTAGGCGGCGAAGCGCAATGGGCGCGGTGGCCGCGCCCGTTCGGATGGTGGCTGCGACGGCGCGACCGGCGCTCTGGCTCGAGGAATGCCGCGGGAGCCGACTGATCCTATGGCAGGGCGAATATTCCCGGCCGGTGGGGCGTCATCGCGGCCAAGGTTGTGTGGTACAAATATCCTCTGCGGTCAATCAACACTGGAGGCCCGACGATGGCGAACGACCATTCGATCTCTCGCAACCTGGTACTGGACCGACTCCCGCAAAAACACCGGGTGCCAAGCGCCAAGGCCATCGACCAGCAGGACGAGCGCGCGCGCAGCGATTCCGATCAGCGCGCCCGCAAGGCCGGTGCAGTCATCGAGGCGGGGCGGCGCCAGTTGCACGACAAGCTCGGCGCGAAAAACCTCACCGCGCTGCGCGACGCGATGCTGCGGGAGAAGCGGGCGCTCCTGGCGCTGCGCGAGCCGCCGGGAGGATTGAAGCTCGATGTCGCGGGCGCGCACAAGGCGCGCAGGAAGCGTATCGACGCCGTCGTTCGCAAGCTGGGCATCGACGCCCGGGTGCTGCACGCCATTCGCGACGCCACCAACGGCAAGCTCGTGGACGCGCTCGGGCATCCCGCCGGGACCGTCACACCCGGCGCCAACCTCCATCACAACCTCGCGCAGTGGCAGGCGCTGTCGCCACTGCATCAGCATGCGCTCGACTGGGGCGTGCGTCCGCCCTACGATCCCAACGACCCGGGCCAGTTCCAGGTGTTCGGCCCTGACTTCCCGCTGTGGAATCTCGCGTTCGACCGCGTCGAAAGCGACAACTTCGTCGTGCGGCGGGAGACGACGTTGAACGAGCACTCGGGTGTCGTAGGCAACATCGCGACGATGGACTGCAACGACGCCGGCAGCTTCGACCTCGCGCATGCGGTCGTCGACACCGAGGTCGTGTTCATCTACGAGGCGCCGCGCGCCGGCCGGCTGGAAGTCATCGTCGACGCGATCAACGCGTTCGGCCATCACGACCTGACGATCGCGGACGAATGGGGCTGGTCCGAGCACTGGACGTACCAGCGCAACTACCTGAGCCTTAACGTATTCCACCCGAACATCAGCGAGCGCTCGCTGGCGCTGATGTCGGAGTTCGGCCGCGAAGGCAACGACGACAATCACTGGAGCGTACGGGCGCTGACGCCAGGTAGCCACTACTACGGACACCTGCTGAGCAACGGCACGGTGCAGGCCGGCGACACCTTCTTCGTCGGCGTGGGCACGCGGACGTTCGACATCACGCGGGCCAACGACGTCGAGGTGCACAGCCGCTCCAACTTCCAATGGTGGATCCGCTCCGCCGAGGTGCGGATCGTGCCTTGACGCAAGGTCGTGGCGGCGGGTCGTAGGCCACCCGCGCCGGTACTCGCAACACGCCGGAACTCTCGTGGCGAACGCGCCTCGATCATCTGCGAAGGTTGCGAGGTGCAGGCCAACCGAACTTCTTCGCCTTCGCGGCGCGGGGAGCAGGTTGGAGGAGGGGGCCGATGGCGACCGCGGCGTGATTGGCCGGCCCGCATTGACTGCGCCGATCACCGCTGCACGATGCGCGCTGCGCGGCGCGCGCGTTGGATCTGCCGCGCATTCGTCCGTGGGATCGAAGTCCGGACGGCGGATACCATCCCGTAGTAACCCACCCGATGTCGATGGCGGATCGATCTCCTACGCCGTGTCGCCGAGCGGACTACGCGGGTTTCGGTGCGCTCCGGCATCGTCGACAGGCCTGTTCCGCGATGCTGTCGTTACGGCTGGCTGCCGATGCTGGCGCCACGAAGAGCCGCAACTTGAAGAAAGGATTCACACATGCAGAATGACCTCGATATTTTCCGCGGCAAACGTCGCATGATCAGCATCGCGGCGATGGCGTCGCTGTTCGCCTTCGGCGGCTATGCCGCCGCGCAAACAACCACCGCACCGTCGGCGCAACCCGGCATGCAGTCGCCCGTCGCCTACACGGAACAGCAGGAGCTCGTCAATTCGGCGGAGACCACGATTGGCAACTTCATGCGCGATCCGGACATGGACTGGTTGCAGCGCCATATCGGCGACGCCAAGGCCGTTCTCGTCGCGCCGCAGATCGTGAAGGCTGGCTACATCTTCGGCGGCTCGGGCGGACGCGCGGTGCTGTTCGTCCGCAACGCAAGCGGCAAGTGGGAAGGCCCGGCGTTCTACAACGTAGGCGCCGCCACGGTGGGCTTCCAGGCCGGCATCTCCGTCTCGGAGACCCTGACGCTGGTGATGACCGACAAGGGCGTGAATTCGCTGATGGCGCCCTCGATCAAGCTGGGTGGCGACGCGAGCATCGCCGCGGGTCCGGTCGGCGCAGGTGCTGCCAGCGACATCACGACGGATTTCGTCGCCTTCAGCCGCTCGAAGGGCATCTACGGGGGCCTGAATCTCGAAGGCAGCGTGATCGCCGTCAACAACGACTGGAATTCGGCGTACTTCGGCAAGCCGGTGACGCCGACCGATATCGTCATGACCGGCAAGGTCCGCAATGCCGAGGCCGATCGCATCGCGCAGGAACTCAATCGCGTCGCGAGCCGCGTGAAGTCCAGCTCGGTGAAGTAATCGCACGACCTGCGCCAAGCAAAGCCCGGGCGGTCGGCCCGGGCCTTGCCACGCGTTGCGGCGTTTCGGCGGAACCTTGGGCGGCCGGTACCGCTTCAGGCCGGCACCGTAGGTTGGCGTTCCGCTGGTGCATTGCGCGCCGCGCAAGCACAGGATGGATCAGTCCTCGAAAGCACATTATAGAAATCACAAAACGTATTGAAAGGAAAAAACAAAACGACCATGTGCATACAGGTCGTTTCGACGACTTCGTTCCCCGGGATCAGGCATCGAGCTGAGCCTCGGACAGGTTGAATCCGGGAGGTGATGGATCGGACCCGGCGTATTCAATGAGCGCGGATCAGGACTCATTAATGGCGCATAATTTGTATTATGTCAAATATGACGTGTATGGAGCAGGCGGACTCCTGGGATCTGCTCCCAAGGCCTCGCGATCACGTCACCTACCCGGCCCTCAGCCTCGACGATCGCCGCCCCGCTTTCGACCTGCCAGCAACCGGGTCCGATGGCCCGCCAACTCTGGCGCCGCGAATGAACTGGCGGGATCACGCTGAAGGCCGGTCCCGCAGCGCATGGACGGCGCCATCCTGGCGGCCGAGATGGCGCCCCCTGGCGCGCATCGGATTCCCGGCCTATGGTGCGCTACGGCGATGTGATCGACCTTGAGGTCCTGCCCCGTGCCATCGAGCATCAGCCACACCGGCCGGGTCAGCGGCACGAGAAGCGCGTTGTTCGACTCCAGATCAAGCAACAAATCGGGGTCGTAGCGGACGCTTACAAGACGCTTCGGTGGATGAGGCAACGCGTTGCCGTCATCGAGATCGTTGGGCGCGGTCCTGACCTCGAACGCGGCGAGTTCAAAGCGGACGAAATCTTCGCCGGCCCCGGAGACGGGACTTCGGACGCGATTCGATCCTGGATCCTTAGACCGGATCGCCACGCCTCGCGTCCGTACTGCAGCGTCACGTCGCGCGATGCGGCCCAGAACGCGTCCAGTTCCGCCGTGAGACATTCCCCGAGGAACATGCAGCACAGTGGCAATGCGAAATACACCGGTGTCAGCCGGTTCACGCGGTACACCGTGCAATTGATGGACATTCCATGATCGCGCACCATGGTCTGGATGCGCCGAGTCTCGAGCGGCGTCAGATCGTAGCAATCGAACACCGTTGACGCGGGTGCGCGCGCTGCCAGACATCGCTCGGGCGAGGCGATCAGATCCGCAAAGGCACGCTGGAATTCGGCGAGTGCCACTTGTCAGCTCCCGGAATGCGCGAAACGGCGCTTCGAATTTGTTCCAGCTGGAACAGGATCCCGGCAACCCCGAGCGTTGGATAGTACGACTCGTGAAACGCTAAGGTCACACCCGCCAGATTGGAACAGCGAGGAGCCACCCACTGCAGCATGGACCAGACCGCGGCCGGCTCGACGGGTGAGCTCGCCCTCAATTGGGCCACATCGGCCACCGGGTCCCCGATCATGTCGCGGGCCGCATGCTTGATGAACGTCGAGTTGATGTAGTCGGACCACGTGACGTCGTGCACCACGCGACATCGCGCTCGTTCACCGCGGCGGCGTGGCCCGGCTTGCCCGTTTCGAGCTCGATCGCGGCGAGCGCTGCGGACCGGGGCACGAGCCCCGCGATGCCGATGCACAGGAACCGACGCGATGTCCGGCGACGAGGCATCATGCGCGACACGACGCTTGCGGCACGCAATCCTGACGGGGCTGCGCGCGCGGAACGCACACGTTGTCGATGGAGCGGAGGAATCCACGCCATTCCACCGCACCGGGCGCAGCGTCCACACCGCGGGCGTGGCGTCGTCGTGCCTTCGGTCGACGGACGTGTTCATGCTACTTTCCGACGTCCGGTGCGCCGCCGGCGGCGCGCGGCTCCGGCCGAGGACCATCCATGGCAACAGGCGATCCACAAACGGGGCTTGTCATCTACGCGAAGGACCTGCGTCGCGTCGCCGCGTTCTACGAAGGCATGCTGGGGATCGCTCCGGTCCATGCCGATGACGTGTTCGTCACTCTGGAATTGCCGGGGGTGCAACTGGTCGTGCACCAGATTCCCCCGCACATTGCGGCAGACATCGTGATTGGCGATCCGCCCGCGGTGCGCGAGGACACGGCGATCAAGCCGGTCCTGGTCGTGGCGAGCCTCGCGACGGCGCGGGCGGCGGCCACCATGCTTGGCGGCGCGCTCGAGGACGCAGCATGCGAGTGGCGCCACGGCGACGCCGTCGTCTGCAACGGATTCGATCCGGAGGGCAACGTCGTGGCGTTCAGCGCCCGCGCCAGATAGCGCGTCGAATCCCGGCTCGAACCGGGCGGCCGCGTCGAGTCGCGCGCGGACAACGACCGCCGGTTGCACGTCCGGACGCGTGGCCTCGAGCAACCACGCGAAGCAGGGCGCAGACCTTGGCGACGGCGGACAGCGGGTCGGTCGACTTCGACCCCGGCATCGTCGTCCACCCGCCCTCTTCCGCGAATCCACCCTGCGACCAAGACGCGGTCTTCTTCAGTCCAACCAGATTTGCGGCCACCGCAGCCGTGCGCTGGAGCGCTGATACATCTATCGACGCCATCCGTATCACTACAGTCGCCGATGCAAGCTATGCGGCGTCGCGGTCGTCGTCTGTTCATTGCCGCCCATAGCGCCGGCCTGCATTTTCCTGAATGTCCACGAAGTCCGATTGACGCGTATCGCGACCGTATCGATAACAAAGCGTGCACCGGTGTACGACCCCCCGTTTGCGTTGCGCGTACGGTGTGATAACATTTTTCTCCTGGACCATTTTTCCCGGCACTGGCGCCGGGCCCACTGCCTGGGCAGCGCATGTCGACACCGCACAGTCCGTTCGAGAACCACCTGCTGGCCGCCTTCCCCGTCGCCGCCTTCGAACGCGTTGCGCCGCATCTGGAACTGGTGCCGATGCCCCTCGGCGAAGCGCTCTACGAGTCCGGCGCGCGCTTGGAACACGTCTATTTCCCGACCACGTCGATCGTGTCGCTGCTGTACGTCCTCGAGGACGGCGCGTCGGCGGAGATCGCCGTCGTCGGCAACGAGGGCATCCTCGGCATCGCGCTGTTCATGGGCGGCGAGACCACGCCCAGCCGCGCGGTGGTGCAGAGCGCCGGCTTCGGATACCGTCTGCAATCTCAGCTACTGAAGCGCGAGTTCAATCGCGCGGGACCGGTGCTGCGGCTGCTGCTGCGCTATACGCAGGCGTTGATCACGCAGATGACGCAGACGGCGGTCTGCAACCGGCACCATTCGGTCGAGCAGCAATTGTGCCGCTGGCTGCTGCTGAGCCTCGACCGCCTGTCGTCGGATTCGCTGACGATGACGCAGGAACTGATCGCCAACATGCTGGGTGTCCGCCGCGAGGGCGTGACCGAGGCCGCCGGCAATCTGCAGCGCGCCGGCCTCATCCGCTACAGTCGCGGCCGCATCGAGATCCTCGATCGGCGGGGCCTGGAGGCGCGCAGCTGCGAGTGCTACGGCGTGGTCAAGAAGGAATTCGATCGACTGCTGAGGGATATTCCGCTCGGCGATCCCTTCTGTCGGCTCGCCGCCACCGACGATTGAGGACGCGTCGCCGCTGCCTGCGGCGGACGTCGAATCAATCCGCTGCCAGCAATACGAGCGCGCCGAGCCCGGCGCCGATACCTGCCGGAATACCGTAGCGCTCGAGCTTCGACACCGAATCGCCGACGATCACTTCCACCGGGACCGACGTGAGGTCGAGCACCTTGTTGGTGACCGACGCCTCGAGCATGCGCGTCAGCGAGTTCTTGCGCGCCGTGGACAGCACGATGTGGTCGCACTTGAGGCGCCGCGCCTCGTCCGCGATGGTTTCGGCCTTGCCGCCGACCTTGAAATGGAACGCATGCGGTACGCCAGCGTCGTCGAGCATTTTCCGCAACGGCGCCATGACCTGCTCCGACTGCTCGCGGTGGTAGCTGTCGCGATCATGCTTGCTCGCGAACTGGGCCACGTGGCGCGAGAACGGCGCCTGGACGTTGAGCAGGTGGACCTCGAAGTCGGGTTTCTTCCGGAATTCGCCAATGACATGGCGCAGCGCGTGCTGCGCGTTGCGGGATCCGTCGACCGGAACGAGTACTCGTTGCATGGCATTTTCTCCGCTGGGGGCAATGGGTTCGGATTCCTCGGGGACTTCCTGGCGGTTGAACCGCGCGATGCGCGAGCTGATCCGCGATTCCAGCGTGCGATGGTTCTTCACGAATCCTGTCCACAACACGCCGAACACGACGACGACATACAGCACCGGCACGATGAGGCGGTGCGCATTCACGTACTCGGCCAAGTGCGGCTCCGCCGTCATCATCTTGACGGCCGTCAACGCGAGCACGCCGGAGCCCACGTAGACGAAGCCCGGGTAACGCTCGACGAAGCCGAGCAGCATCGTGCTGCCCCAGATGACGATCGGAATGCTGATCAGCAGGCCGAGGATGACGAGCAGGAAGTTGCCATGCGCGGCGCCCGCCACGGCCAGCACGTTGTCGAGACCCATGACGGCATCGGCGACGACCACCGTGCGGATCGCGCCCCAGAAATTGTTGGCGCCCTTCACCTTGTCGCCCTCGTGCCCGCCGTTTTCCGGCAACAGCAGTTTGTAGGCGATCCACACGAGAAGCGCGCCGCCCAGCAACAGCAGTCCCGGCACCTTCAGCAGCCAGACGACGACCAGCGTCATCGACGTCCGCACGACGATCGCCCCGACCGTGCCCCAGAGGATCGCGCGCCGCTGCAGTTCCTTCGGAACGTTGCGCGCCGCGAGCGCGATCACGATGGCGTTGTCGCCGGCCAGCACCAGGTCGATGACGATGATCGCCATCAGCGCGGACAGGAACTGCATCGACATGATTTCCATGGTGTTTCACCGCGTGTCGTGAGTCGTGTGCCGAGTATGAGACGCTGCGTGCGCCAGCGATATTCGAACTTTCGGATGGAAATAATCGACAGTTGTCGAACTTTAGCTCGTTGTCATGCGTAGGGGCTTCACGTATTGCCCGTCGGCGAGCCCCGCGGTACAAGGTGATGTGCCCGGCCTTGTGGCCCGGCAACCCTGACGAAGGGGAGTAGCTACGGCAGCAGCCATTGTTGCCGCGACACGGTCGTCAATACGGGTCCAGTCGGACTCCGGCCGCGTCGGCACACGGGGAATCAACGTGCCAGCGAGACCTTTGCCCAACGGCGAAACGTCCGCGCTCGCGCGCGGTCGTCGCCGACAAGGTGAAGGCCGCCGTGGGCGCACGGCGGTCTTGGCAACACGCCAAGGAGACTCCGCCATGCCGCAATCGCGAATCCACCGTTATCTCCGCCACGGAACCCTGCCGCAACTGGCGGTCTTCGAGGCGAGTGCGCGCCTGAAGAGCTTCACGCGCGCCGCGCAGGAGTTGCACCTCACGCAGCCCACGGTATCCGCGCAGATCCGCAAGCTGACGGAGACGGTCGGCACCGAACTCTTCGAGCAGGTCGGCAAGCAGATCTTCCTGACGGAACCCGGGCGCCGGACGTACGCGCACTGCCACACGATCTTTCGCGCCCTGGGCGGCCTGGACGACGCGCTGGCCGAGTTGCGCGACCTCGACTCGGGCCGCCTGCGCGTCGCCGCGGGCACCGCCTGCGAACAGTTCGCGCCACGGATGCTGGCCGGCTTCAGCCGCCGCTATCCGGGCATCGAGATCGCGTTGCGGTTCCGCAATCGCAGTGGACTGATCGACGCCCTGACGCACAACGAGGACGACCTCTACATCTTCACCAATCCGCCGGAGCGGCACGAGATCGTCCGGCAGTCGATCCTCGCCAATCCGCTGGTCGTCGTCGCCGACCCCGACGATCCGCTGCGCCACCAGCGGCGCATATCGCTCGCGCGGCTCGCCTTGGAGCCGCTGCTGCTGCGGGAGGAAGGCTCCGGCACGCGGGCGATCGTGCTGCGGATGTTCGGCGATGCCGGATTGGCGCCGCGCGTGCGGATGGAACTGGCCAGCGACGGCGCGATCCGGCAGGCGCTGGCGGCTGGCGTTGGGGTTGCCGTGCTGCCGCGCGACACGCTGGCGCAGTGGCCCGAGAGCACGCCACTCTGCGTCCTCGACGTCGAAGGATTTCCGCTCGAACGGCACTGGCACTTCGTCTATCCGGTCGGGCGCCAGCTGTCCCGTGCGGCCCGCGCCTTCATGGAGCATGTCCGCGCGCAGACGCGGCCGCAGGACGCGGAGCGCGCTGCGCCCTCCCCGGCCGCCGCTCAGAACGTGTCGAGCGTCGGGTAGTCGTCGGTCCCGGCGCGGCAGCTCTGCACGTACACCGCCACGCCCAGGTCGCCGGTCCACAGCGAGTAGCGCCGCTGTCCGTAACCGGCTGCGTGTGCGTCGCACTGCTCGAGTGCGTGCATCGCGAACGCCCGTGCGCGCTCGAGCCACCGTTGGTCCCCCGTACGCTGGTAGAGCTTGAGAAAGGCGTAGCCGTTGCCGGCGGTGCCGTGGCACAGGCCGGCACCCTTCGCCAGCGGACCGGCTTGCCAGACGAGTTCGCCGCCTTCCACCAGCAGATCGTCGAGTGCGGGCACCGCATGGGTCGGTAGCCGGCAGATTATTCCGGGTGCGCCGTGGCAGTCCTGGACGAGCCCTTTGTCGGCTCTGTCCTCCGTCACCGGCCAGGCCGCCGGCCAGTTGGCGCGTCCTGCTTCACGCCGCGCCGTCGCGCGCAGCGTCGCCGCCGTGCGAAGCGCCAAGTCAGCGACCAGGTCGGCGGGCAGCAGGTGGGCGCCCCTGAATGCCGGAAACACGTTGCCGGCGAAGCCATGCCCTCCTCCCAGGTAGCGCATGCGCCGTCCATACAGGTCCTGCGTCCAGATCCAGGCGCCGGACTCCGGCATCTTCTCCATCTGGTCCCGGAGGATCATCACACCCGACGCCAGCAGGTCGCGCCAGCGGCGCTCGCCCGTCCATTCGAACATATGGATCGCGGCGGGCAACGTGCCCGGCGAACCCCAGAGCTGTTCGAGCGTCGGGTTGCGCAGGTTGCCTTCGACGGCAGCGAAGATGGCATCGGCGACCGCGGCCGACGGCGCATTGCGCCATTGCAGGAGCAGGATGCCGACGTCGCCGAACAGCAGCGACGGGACTTGGCGCAGCTCAGGCTCCCACTCCCGCAGCCGCGCGCGATTGCGTTCGAGCAGTGTCGCCACCGTGGGCGCGAAGTCGGGAATGCCATCCGCGGCCCCCGCCACCTGCAGACGCTGCAGCGCCCAGATGACGCCGGCGGCGCCGAAATACACCATGCAGAAGGGAATCGCGTCCTGCGGGTCGTCGAGCGGATGTGCCGGCCATAACGACTCCGGTTCGAACCGCGCGACGGCATCCGCGACGATGCGCCGGACGCCCGTGTTCGCCGCGTCGTCCGACCACGGCGCGGTCGTCAGCGGCGCGTGACGGGTGGGGTCGTAGAGCATCGATTCCCGGTGCGAACCATATCTAGAAACAAGATCATATATTACTTATAAATAATTGTTATTACATCGATAACCTAAGCAATATCGACCCCGGCCACACACACATCCGCCATCCGGTCCAGGACCGAGTCGTCCTCGCCGACGGCCATCGTCATTTCCACTGCGATCTCTGGATGTCGTGCACGGATCGCCGTCACCAGTGCCGGCAGGTCCTGTCGCAAATGCCCGCCCTGCCCGAGGAACACGGGGACGATCCGCAACGCGCGGCAGCCATCCGCGATCAGTGCATCGGCCGCCGACGGCAGGTCGGGTGTCATGAATTCCAGGAAGGCAAGCGTCACCGGCACTCCCGGTCGCGCCGCCTCGACCTTGTGCTGCAGTCGCCGGAAGGGCTCGGCCCAGCGCGCGTCGCGGGCGCCATGGGCAAAAAGGATGAGTCCGGTTCCGGTCATGGGCGAAGTATAGAGGCGGTGGCGCCGGCGAACGCCTGTATGCCTGCAAGCGATAACGGCATAGCAATTCATTCCTTCTATGTATTACGGGCGCACCTTACCCTGCGCCACTCCCCCCAAGAGCCTGCCATGTATCGCTACGACTCATTCGACCAGCGCATCGTCGACGAACGCGTCGCCCAGTTCCGCGACCAGACGCGCCGTTTTCTGACCAGGCAACTGACCGATGCCAAGTCCTGCCGCTGCGACTGCAGAACGGCCTGTACAGCAAGAAGTACGCGCCGATGCTGCGGGTGGCGATCCCGTACGGCCATGTGTCCACCTGCCAGTTGCGCGCCCTGGCGCATATCGGCCGCACGTATGACCGCGCCTACGCGCATTTCACGACGCGGCAGAACGTGCAGTTCAACTGGCCGCATCTGGAACAGGTGCCCGACATCCTCGCCGCACTTGCGCGGGTCGAGATGCACGCAATCCAGACGGCGGGCAACTGCATCCGCAACACGACGAGCGATCACTACGCGGGCGTGGCCGGCGACGAGACGGTCGATCGGCGTCCCTACACCGAGCTCATCCGCCAGTGGTCGACGTTGCACCCGGAGTTCGCCTACCTGCCCCGCAAGTTCAAGATCGCCGTGACCGGCGCCGCGCATGACCGAGCGGCGATGCCCGTCCGCGACATCGGCCTGCAGCTGGTGCCGGGTGACGACGGCGCGATCGGTTTCCGGGTCGCTGTCGGCGGCGGCCTCGGGCGCACGCCCATCACCGGCCACGTGATCCGCGAGTTCCGGCCGCGCGCCGAGATCCTCAACCATCTCGACGCGATCCTCCGCGTCTACAGCCGCTACGGACGGCGCGACAACAAGTACAAGGCGCGGATCAAGATCCTGGTCAGGGAGCGCACGCCCGCCGTGTTCGCGCAGGACGTCGAGTCCGAGTGGCAGGCACTGCGCAGCGGTCCCGCGGCTGTGCCCGACGACGAAATCGCGCGGCTCGCGGCGTTCTTTGCCGCGCCTTTGTACGAAGCGCCTGCGGGCGACGACGCGAGCTTCCGCGCGGCCGTCGCCGACAATCGCGCGTTCGCCAACTGGGTCGCGCGCAACCTGCATCCGCACAAGGTGGACGGCTATGCGATCGTCACGCTGTCGCTCAAGAAGACGGGCACCCCGCCGGGCGACGTGACGTCCGACCAGATGGATGCGATCGCGCACCTGGCTGACCGTTACAGCTTCGGCGAGCTGCGTGTATCGCACGAGCAGAACCTGATCCTCGCCGACGTGCGGCAAAGCGACCTCCTGTCGCTGTGGCAGCAGTTGAAGGGCCTGGGGCTCGCCACCCCGAACATCGGCCTCTTGACCAACATCGTCTGCTGCCCGGGCGGCGACTTCTGCTCGCTCGCCAACGCCAAGTCGATCCCCATCGCGGGGGCCCTCCAGCGCCGCTCGACGACCTCGACTACCTGCACGATATCGGCGAGCTGGACCTGAACATCTCCGGCTGCATGAACGCATGCGGCCATCACCACGTCGGCCACATCGGCGTGCTCGGCGTCGACAAGAACGGCAGCGAGTGGTACCAGGTGACGATCGGCGGCACGCAGGGCGAGCACGCGGCGGTCGGCCGTGTCATCGGGCCCTCGTTCGCGGCGCACGACGTGGCCAACGTCATCGCGCGGCTCATCGAGACGCACATCAACCTGCGGCACGCGGACGAGCGGTTCGTCGGCACCGTCCGCCGCGTGGGCCCCGACCCGTTCAAGGAGCGTGTCTATGCCCAGGCTGATTAGCCGTGGCGCCATCGTCGAGCTCGCGATCGACGATCTCGTCACCGCGAACATCCCCGGCACGGCCACGCCCTACCTGCCCGCGACGCCCGATTTCGCGATCCCGTTCAAGGTTGCCGCGCTGCTCGAGCAGCATGATGGCCGCGGCCGTGAACGTCTTGGTCGTGCTGGCGCCGCGAAAATGCGAACCGGGACCGACGCCGTCGATCGTGCTGGCGACGTGCTCGCCGCGCGGCGTGATGATCGCCGCGGTCAGTCCGCCGGGCTTGCCGGCATACCTCGATTGCCACTGGTCGACCAGCACGCGCTTGATCTGCGCTTCCGGCGGCGTCGTGTCATCGCCGCAGCCCGCCGCGACGGCGGCGAACGCGACCAATGCAACGCAGGCGCACCGGCGCGCACGGCGCCGCGCCACGGCAGCACAGGCTCCGCCGAGGCGGGATTCCACTGGAACCGCATGCATCGCTCACCTCGGGCGGCTTCGCAACCGGGATAGTAGCAGCGTTGCGAAGGGAAATTGCGCGGCGCCGTTGCGCACAATGCCGCGGGCCTGCGCGGTGCGAGCGCTTCAGCCGAGCTCGAACGTCGTCACGCCGAACAACCGGCGCAGCGGCAACGCGGGCACCGTCCCCGCGTACATGCGTGCGGTCTCGAACGCGATCGTCATCCCGCGCCGCTCGGCCAGCGCAACGGCGGCCGAATTGGTCTCCGGCACGTCGACGTACAAAGGCGCGTCGCGCGGCACGTAGGCCGCCAGGCCGTCGCATAGCGCCGTCGCCAGTTCGGAGGCATCGGCGAACAGGGGTCCGATCTTGAAGCCGCTGCGGCAGGCGCGCACCACGCCGTACCCGGCGAGTTGGCCGCGGTCGACGACCGCGAGTCCTTTCGCGTGCGGTTGCGCGATGAAGCTGCGCAGGAAGGCCGTCCGTTCGTCAGGGACGAACGCGCGGTCGTAGGCGATGACCTGCGCCACGGGCACGGACGACAGCGGCACCAGCCGGTGATCGGGCGCCGCACGCGCGCCGCCGCTGCCCTGGTAACGGACGTTGCGCCAGGCGAACTTAAAGCCGGACTTCCGGTAGTTGTCCTGCTGCGCGACGACGCCGTCGAGACCGAC
>JBDTNR010000044.1:0-13594 GCA_039933655.1 Betaproteobacteria bacterium
CCGCAGCCAGCATGCGGCACAGTGGCTTGCCCAGAACGGCTTCGTCGCCGTGCATAACCTGCGCGGCGGCGTCGAGGCATGGGCGCGGGACGTCGACCCGGCGATGCCCCGCTATTGATGAGAGTTTCAATTGACATCGCTGCGGCGACTCGCCGCGGCGCCATGACGGACACGTACATGACTCGTATGCGCATCCCCATCCTCCGTCGCGCCGGCCTAGTCGCGGGCCTCGCGCTGTTGTGCGCCGGCGGTGCCGCCTCCGGCGAAGACCTGCTGCAGGTCTATCGCGAGGCGCAGAAGAGCGATCCCGCGATCGCTGCCGCGCGCTCGCTGTGGGAAGCCACGCAGGAGCGGGTGCCGCAGGCGCGCTCCGCGCTGCTGCCTTCCGTGTCGGCGCAGGGACAGGCGAACGTCAACAACTACGATGCCACCGTCAACACGACTCCCAGGAACAGCTTCTCGGCGCACTATGGCCAGGGCAACCTGACGTTCTCGGCGTCGCAGCCGCTGTATCGCCCCCAGTTCGTCGTCGCGCTCAACCAGGCGAACGAGCAGGTCGCGCAGTCGGACTTCACGCTGGCGATCGCCCAGCAGGACCTCATCATCCGCACGTCCGTCGCGTACTTCGACGTGCTGCTGGCCGAGTTCAACGTCGAGCTCGCCGAGCAACAGAAGCGCGCCGTGGCCGAGCAGCTGGCGCAGGCGAAGCGCAATTTCGAAGTGGGCACGGCGACGATCACCGACACCAACGAAGCCCAGGCGAAGTACGACCAGATCGTCGCCACCGAAATACAGTCGCGCAACGACTTGGACCGCCGGCGCACGGCGCTCACCGCCATCATCGGCCGCATGCCGAAGAGCCTGCAGCGGCTGGGGCGCGGCTTCGAGCCGGTGCTGCCGAATCCCAACAACGTCGACTTCTGGGTCGACCGCGCGCTGATGGACAACCTGTCGGTGCGCTTTTCGCAGTCGAACTACGAGATCGCATCGCTCGAAGTCGACCGTGCGAAGGCGGGCCACCTGCCGACGCTCGACCTCGTCGCCAGCGCGGGCGCGCCGGCCAGCAGCGGTTCGACGGCCAACGATTTTTCCAGCAATTCGCGCTCGGCGCTGTTCGGCGTCGTGCTGAACGTCCCGATCTACACCGGCGGCTTCGTCAATTCCCGCGTGCGCGAGACGATCTCGCTGCAGGACAAGTCGCGTGCCGATCTCGAAACCGCGAAGCGCGCCGCCGCCTCCAACGCGCAGGACGGCTTCTCCGGCGTCAACAGTGCGGCCGCGGCGGTGAAGGCGTTCGAGCAGGCGGTGGCATCGGCCGAAGTCGCGCTGCAATCGAACATCCTGGGCCAGGAAGTCGGCATCCGCACCAACCTCGACGTCCTCAACGTCCAGCAGAACGTGTTCTCGGCCCGCCGGGATCTCGCCAACGCCTACTTCCAGTACATGCTTGCCGTGCTTCGCCTCAAGGCCTCCGTGGGCTCGCTGACCGAGCAGGACGTCGAGGACCTGAATCGCCGCTTGAACGTGTAGTCGTCCACCGGGGCCTCAAATTCACGGGCGGCGCAACTACGTTGCGCCGCACTGGCCCGGGTCCTGCGGCCGCCTTATCCTCGGCGCCAGCCATCTCCACAACCGATCGGCCGCGCCGCGGTGCGCAGCGTGAAATGCCAGCGCGGCCTCGCGCATCCGCGCCCGCCGGTCGGGGTCCTCGAGCAACGCCGTCACCAGCGCCAGCAGCGCGTCGGCGTCGAGCGCGCGCAGCGCCGCCTGCGCGGCGACCGCCTCGGCCGTCGCGTCCGCGAAGTTGAACGTATGCGGGCCGACGATCGTCGGCGTGCCGACGGCGATCGCTTCGATGAGGTTCTGCCCGCCCAGCGGCAGCAGGCTGCCGCCGACGAACGCGACATCGGCCGCCGCGTAGTACGTCGTCAACTCGCCCAGCGTATCGCCGAGTACGACGCCTACGTCGTCCGGCACTGCCGTGCCGGCGCTGCGGCGGACGAAGGCGATGCCGCGGGCGTCCAGCAGCCCGGCCACTTCGTCGAACCGCTGCGGATGGCGCGGCACGATGACGGCGAGGGTCCGCGGCGGCTGCCGCACACGTTGCAGGGCATCGAGCAGCAGCGCTTCCTCGCCGTCGCGCGTCGAGCCGGCCAGCCACACCGGACGTCCGGCGCCGAAGCGGGCGCGCATGGCGCGTCCCTGGCCCATGACGGACGCCGCGATCTCCACGTCGAACTTCAGATTGCCGGTGACGGTGACCTCGCGGGCGCCGGCGTGCGTCAGGCGCCCGGCGTCGGCCGCCGTTTGCGCCGCGACGCCCGCAAGCGCCGCGAACATCGGCCGCGTGAGCGCCGCGAAGCGGCGGTATCCCGCCAGCGAGCGGTCCGACAGCCGCGCGTTGACGAGGAACAGCGGAACGCCCGTGGCTGCGCATGCCGCTGTCAGGTTCGGCCAGACCTCCGTCTCCATCAGCAGGCCGGCGCGCGGCGCGAACCGCGTGAGAAAGCCGCGGACGGCGAACGGCAGGTCGTACGGCAGCCACGCCTGCACGACTCCGTCGCCGTAGAGCGCGCGCCCGGCGTCGCGCCCGGTCGCCGTCATGTGCGTCAGCAGGATAGTCGCCTGCGGCAGCTCGCGCGCGATGCGCGCGACGAGCGGCGCGGCCGCGCGGGTTTCCCCGAGCGACACGGCGTGGATCCAGACGATGTCGGTACCCGGCGCCGGTCCGCACGCGTCGTAGCGTCCGAACCGCTCGCCCACATGCGCGCGGTAACCTGGCTCGCGGCGTCCGCGCCACCACAAGCGCAGCGGCAGCCACGGCAGCACCATGCACCAGAGCAGCGTGTAGAACGCGCGCATCAGCATCGCGAGGCGTCGCGCAAAACGCGACCGATGACGGCGATGGCATCGGCGAGCGACGGCACGTGGCCGTTGCCGCCGACGTCGCGCGCGTGCGCGCCGGCGCGCGCCACGCCGGCGAGCGCTGCGTCGGTGGCGGTGAACATGGCAACGGTCGGCGTGCCGATGGCGGCGGCGAGATGCGTGAGGCCGGTGTCCACACCCACGACCACTTCCGCGTTGCGCGCGAGCGACGCGAGTTCAGGAAGCGACAGCCGCGGCGGCACGACCGCGGCGGGTGCATCGGCCGCGAGCCGCCGGCTGCGCGCTTCCTCGACGGGACTTCCCCACGGCAGCAGCGTCGTGAATCCGGCTTGGGCGAAATGGGCGAGCAGTCCGCGCCAGTGGTCTTCCGGCCACAGCTTGTCGTCGCGGCTCGTCGCATGAAAGGCGAGCGCGTAGGGTCCCCCGGGCATCGCGGCACCGGGAGGAGGTGGCGAGAACTTCCAGCGCGGGGGGCCGGTCACTTCGTAACCAAGCGCGGCGGCCGCCAGTGCACGGCACTTGTCGATGAAATGCTGGTCACGCGCGATACGGTGATGGACGTCGTCGAAGAAGGTCGCCAGCGGCTCGCGGATGCTCTGGCGGTCGAGGCCGTGCCGGCGACCGCGCGCGAGTCGCGCGACGAGCGCGCCCTTGACTTGTTCCTGCAGGTCGAGGATCACGTTGTAATGCTGCGCGCGCAGCGCATTCCGGAACCCGGTGAATTCGGCGCGCGTCGACGCGGCGAGAAGACCAAAGCGCCAGCGGCGCAATGCCAGTGGTACCACCGTGCGGATTCGCGCGTCCATCTGCACCAGCGGAACGAACGCCTCCTCGGCCACCCAATCGATCGGCAAATCCGGACGCTGTGCATTCACGTCGGCGACCAGCGCCAGCGCATGGACGACATCGCCCAGCGACGACGGCCGCACGACCAGGAGACCGCTCATCGAGGCACGCCAACGAGCGCGGCATGCGCCGCCGCGCGGCCCGCCACGGTACCGCGTCCGGCAGCGCCGCGCGCCGCGGCGCCGCCCGGTGATGCGCGTGCAGCCAGATGGGGAATTCCTTCGCGCGGCGCGGCGCCAGCATGCGGGCTCGCGGCCCGCGACGGCCGTGCGCCGTGCACCGCTTCGTTTCCGGCGCGGGTGTTGGCGCCATTGGCGCCAGGGCAAACCACGTAGAATTCGGCGTTCGTCCACGCGCGCAGCCCGCGCAAGCCAAACGCCGACCCGCCGCGAATGTCAGAACCGCTTCCCTTGTCGCTCATCGTCATCACCCGCGACGCCGCCCACGAGCTTGCGGAGTGCCTGGCTTCCGTGCCCTTTGCGGCGGAAACCGTCGTGGTCGATTCGGGCAGTCGCGATGATACCGTAGCGCTGGCGCGGCGCCTGGGCGCGCGCGTGATCGAGCATGCGTGGCAGGGCTTCGGTCCGCAGAAGAATTTCGCGGTAGGCCAGGCGCGCCACGACTGGGTGCTGTGCATTGACGCCGACGAGCGGGTAAGCCCGGAGCTCTCCGCCGCGATCGGCGCGGCGTTCGCTGCCGGCGCCCCGGCGGCCGCGGCCTACGCGATCGCGCGCCGCAATCGGTTCCTCGGACGCTGGCTCGCGCATGGCGAAGGCTATCCCGACTGGAATACGCGGCTGTTCGACCGCCGCCGCGCACGGTGGTCCGCCGATCCGGTGCACGAGCATGTCGTCGCCGAGGCGCCGGTCGCGCGACTCGATGGCGACCTCCTGCATGTGTCGGCCGAGTCGATCGACGCCTACATCGCCAAGCAGAACCGGTACACGACGCTGCAGGCCGAGGCAATGCACGCGCGCGGCGAGACGGCGGGCGGCCTGCGGATCGCGCTGTCGCCCGCCGCGCGCTTCGTCCGGTTCTACATTGTTAAGCTCGGCTTCCTGGACGGCGTGGCCGGCTTCGCGCACATCGCCATCGGGGCGTTCGCGAGCTTTTTGAAGTACGTGAAGCTGCGCGCGCTCGACGGGCGTTCGCGGCGATGACCCATCGCAACCTTCACCGCGAGGTGCCGCGACGTCGAGAATTCGCGATGTCGTTCTCGTCGTCTCTGCGCCTCCTGCGACAATTCCTGAACCCAACCGCATGCATGTCCTCATAACCGGCGTCGCGGGCTTCATCGGCATGCATACGGCGCACGCGCTGCTGGAAGGCGGCGCGCGCGTCACCGGCGTCGACAACCTCGATCCCTACTACGACGTGGAGCTCAAGGAGGCGCGGCTCGCGACATTCGCTGGTACGCCCGGATTTTCGTTCGAGCGCATGGACCTGGCGGACGCGGCGGCCACCGCCGCGCTGTTCCACGACGGCGGCTTCACCCACGTCGTGCATCTCGCCGCACAGCCCGGCGTCCGCCACTCGCTGACGCACCCCGGCGATTACCTGCGCAACAACATCGACGCCTTCGGCCACGTGCTCGAAGGCTGCCGCCACGCGCCGGTCGCGCACCTCGTCTACGCGTCGAGTTCGTCGGTGTATGGCGCGAGCCACACGCTGCCATTTTCGGAGGACCAGCGCGTCGACCAGCCGGTCAGCCTGTATGCGGCGACCAAGCGCGCGAACGAGCTGATGGCCTACAGCTACAGCCACCTGTTCGCGATCCCGGCGACCGGCCTGCGGTTCTTCACCGTCTACGGACCCTGGGGCCGCCCGGACCAGGCGACGATGCTGTTCACGCGCGCGATCATCGCGGGCGAGCCGATCCGCGTCTTCAACGAAGGGCGGATGCGACGCGATTTCACCTACATCGACGATATCGTCGAAGGCGTCGTCGGTACGCTGGCGCATCCGCCGGTCCGCACGGGGACGGCCGCGGCCGCGGCCGTCTACAACATCGGCAACAGCGCCGCCGTCGAACTCGAGGAGTTCATCGCCACCCTCGAGCGGCTGCTCGGCCGGACGGCGATACGCGACTACCAGCCGATGCAGCCAGGCGACATGGCGGCGACCTACGCGTCCATCGACCGCATTCGGTCGCTGACCGGATTCGTGCCGCGCACGCCGCTTGCCGACGGACTCGCCCGGTTCGTCGCCTGGTACCGCGGCCATTACCGCGTGTAGGACGGGATGCGCCAGGGTCGTCCGCACTGGTAAAATTGGCGGTTCCACCCCGAACGGCCGCCTTTTGGCCTACGAGAAGCGAAACCCACCATGATCCTCGTCACCGGCGGCGCCGGGTTCATCGGCGCCAACTTCGTGCTGGACTGGATCGCCGGCACCGGCGAGGCGGTCGTCAATCTCGACCTGCTGACCTACGCCGGCAACCTGGGCAACCTGCAAACGCTCGCCGGCGATGAACGTCACGTGTTCGTACGTGGCGACATCGGCGACGCGGCGCAGGTGGGCGCGCTGCTGCGCGAGCACCGGCCGCGCGCGATCGTCAACTTCGCCGCCGAATCGCACGTCGACCGGTCGATCCACGGGCCGGCGGCGTTCATCGAGACCAACATCGTCGGCACCTTCAACCTGCTCGAGTCGACGCGCGCATGGTGGAGCAGCCTCCCCGCCGCCGATCGCGAGGCGTTCCGTTTCGTCCACGTTTCGACCGATGAGGTGTTCGGTTCGCTCTCGCCAACCGCACCCGGCTTTTCCGAGATCACGGCCTACGCGCCGAACAGTCCTTATTCGGCGTCGAAGGCCGCGTCGGATCACCTGGTGCGCGCCTACCACCACACGTACGGCCTGCCCACGCTGACGACGAACTGCTCCAACAATTACGGCCCTCGCCAGTTCCCGGAAAAGCTGATCCCGCTGATGATCGTGAATGCGATCGGCGGCCGTCCGCTGCCCGTCTATGGCGACGGCCAGAACGTCCGTGACTGGCTGTACGTCGGCGATCATTGCTCGGCGATCCGCGCGGTGCTGGCGCGCGGTCGCCCCGGGGAGACGTACAACATCGGCGGCAACGCCGAGATGAAGAACGTCGACGTCGTCCGCGAGATCTGCGCGGTGCTCGCGCGCGAACGGCCTGGACCCGACTACGCGTCACTCGTCACCTACGTGACGGACCGTCCGGGCCATGACCGCCGCTACGCGATCGATCCGACGAAGATCACGAACGACCTCCAGTGGACGCCCGCCGAGACCTTCGCCTCGGGCCTGACGCGGACGATGCGCTGGTATCTCGGCAACGGCGACTGGTTGCGCAGCGTGGCGACGAAGGACTACCAGAAGTGGATCACGTTGCAGTACGCGGCGGCATGAGCCCGCCGGGCCGCCCCAAGGGCCTCTTTGCCCAATGCGCCGGAGTGCGCAGCACGAAGGTCGCAAAGTGAGTTGCGTACCGCCCACCACCGGAACGATTGACCGATGAACCGCAAGGGCATCATTCTCGCCGGCGGCTCCGGCACCCGGCTGTATCCGGTCACGCAGGTCGTGTCGAAGCAGCTGCTGCCGATCTACGACAAGCCGATGATCTACTATCCGCTGTCGACGCTGATGCTCGCCGGCATGCGCGACATCCTGCTGATCTCCACGCCGGAGGACACGCCGCGTTTCGCGCAGCTGCTGGGCGACGGCGCGCGCTGGGGCATCAACCTCCAATACGCGGTGCAACCATCGCCCGACGGGTTGGCGCAGGCGTTCATCATCGGCCGCGATTTCGTCGGCAACGACGTATCGGCGCTGGTGCTCGGCGACAACATATTCTACGGACACGACCTGCACGCGCAGCTCGCCCGCGCCAACGCGCGAACGAGCGGCGCGACGGTGTTCGCGTATCCGGTCGCCGATCCCGAGCGCTACGGCGTGGCCGAGATCGGTCCGTCGGGGCGCGTGCTGTCGCTCGAGGAAAAGCCGGCGAAGCCGAAGTCCCGGTACGCCGTGACCGGCCTCTATTTCTACGATCGTCAGGTCATCGACATCGCGCGCGACCTGAAACCCTCCGCGCGCGGTGAACTCGAGATCACCGACGTCAATCGCGCGTACCTGACGCTGGGAGCGCTGTCGTGCGAGGTCATGGGTCGCGGCATGGCGTGGCTCGATACCGGCACGCACGAATCGCTGCTCGAGGCGGCGCAGTACATCGCCACGCTCGAGCGGCGGCAGGGGCTCAAGATCGCCTGCCCGGAGGAGATCGCCTGGCGGCTGCGCTACATCGACGACGCGGCATTCGAGAAGCTCGGCAAGTCGCTCGCGAAGAGCGGCTACGGCGAGTACCTGCTTGCGCTGCTGCGCGACGGACCGGTCGAGTAATCCGCGCCATGCAGGTCACGCCCACCGCATTGCCCGAGGTGCTGCTGATCGAGCCGCGCGTCTTCGGCGACGATCGCGGCTTCTTCTACGAGAGCTGGAACCAGCGAACGTTTGCGCAGGCAGGGCTGCCGGCCGGCTTCGTACAGGACAACCACTCGCGCTCGCGCCGCGGCGTGCTGCGCGGGCTGCACTATCAGATCGAGCATGCGCAGGGCAAGCTCGTGCGCGCCGTCGTGGGCGAAGTCTTCGACGTCGCCGTCGACATGCGCCGCAGCTCGCCCAACTTCGGCAGGTCGATGCATTGCGTGCTGTCGGCGGCCAACAGGCGGATGCTGTGGGTGCCGCCCGGCTTCGCGCACGGCTTCCTCGTGTTGTCCGACGAAGCCGAGTTCCTCTACAAGACCACCGATTATTGGTATCCCGAGCACGAGCGCACACTGCTCTGGAACGACCCGGCGCTGGGCGTCGCGTGGCCGCTCGCCGGCCTGCCGACGCTTGCCGCCAAGGACGCGGCCGGCACGACGCTCGCCGCGGCCGATTGCTACCCGTAACGCACGGCAGGCACGCATGGCGCGGCCCCGCATCCTGCTGACCGGCGCGCAAGGGCAACTCGGCTTCGAGCTCGCGCGCCTGCTCGCCGCGCACGGCGAGCTGACGGCCACCGACCGGTCCACGCTGGATCTCGCCGACTCCGACGCGATCGTCGCCACGATGCGTGCCCTGCGGCCGGATCTGGTCGTCAACGCGGGTGCCTACACGGCGGTGGATCTGGCCGAGCGCGAGCGTGCGGCGGCGTTCGCCGTCAACGCCACCGCGCCGCAGGTGCTGGCCGAGGAGACGCGGCGCTGCGGCGCGCTGCTCGTCCATTACTCGACCGACTATGTGTTCGACGGGACCGCATCGACTCCTTACGACGAGGATGCACCGACGGGACCGCAGAACGTGTACGGCGAAAGCAAGCTCGAAGGCGAACACGCCATCGCGCAGTCGGGCGCCGACGCGCTCGTGCTGCGGACGAGCTGGGTCTACGGCCTGCATGGCAAGAATTTCCTGCGGACGATCCGCAGGCTCGCGGCCGAACGCGACGAACTGAAGATCGTCGCCGACCAGTTCGGAACGCCCAACTGGTCGCGCTCGCTGGCGGAGGCGACCTGCACGCTGGCCGCGCGCGGCCTGCCCGACCTGCGCGAACGCGCGGGGCTTTACCATTTCAGCTGCACCGGTGTGACGAGCTGGCACGGCTTCGCGACCGCGATCGTCGGCGCCGCGCTGACGCCAAGGGTATTGCCGATCACGACGGCCGACTACCCGACGCCGGCCCGGCGTCCGGCCTATGGCGTGCTGGCCGGCGATCGCTTCCGGCGCACGTTTGGCTTTGCGCTCCCCGCGTGGCAGGACGCGCTGGCCGCCTGTCTGGCGGAAGTTCCCGATGCCTGACGCCACTGAACCTTGCGCCGCGCCACCACTCCAATGGGGCTCGCGACCACGCGTCGCCCGTCCGCACGCATACCGGAGTACTCGATGAAGTGTCGCCTGTTCACGACGACCGCACGACGCCGGGCCGCCATCGCGGCCGCCGTGCTATGGGCGTCGGCCGCGACGGCGGCGATCGAAGTGCCCCGTGCCGACGACGCGGGCACGATCACCGCCGTTCCGCCGGCTACCGCGCGTGGCGGTGCGCCGCAGAACAGGTCGGCGCTTCTGGCGCCGCACGCGCCGGTGCGCCGCATCGAACTCGCCGCACCCGATGGCGGCGAGACGGCGTCGATGCGCTCGTACAACGCCGACACGACGCCAGGTCGCGACGGCAAGGGCCGACCGCTCGCCATCGGGTTCGGTCGCGAACTGCCGGCCGCGTCGCGCAGCATTGCGCTGTCGACACTGGCATGGATCGCCGCCGCCGACGGCGGCCGCACCGCGCGCGTGGAGATCGCCTCGCCAGGCGCGGCGGCGCTGCGCGTTGCGCTGGCGCTGTCGGATCCGGCTTTCGCCATTTCCTTTCGCTTTGCGGGCGCGGTCGCCATTGACGCATTCGGCGCCTACTCGGCCAGGCGCGTTGCCGACGATGCCGGCGACGGCGGCCAGTTCTGGTCGCCGGTCCTCGCGGGCGATGTCGCCATCGTCGAACTGCACGCGGCCGCGGGCGCTGCCATCGACGACATCGTGCTGAGCGTTCCGCGGATCTCCCATCTGCTCGCCGCGGGCGCCGACCTGCGCTCGCTGCCGCCGGCAGTGATGAAGGCATCGGGCATCGGCGCCGCGGGTGCGTGCAATATCGACATCGCCTGCGTGACGCCGGCCAATGCGGCCGCCCAGAAGCTCACGAAGTCCGTCGCCAAGCTTCAGTTTGTGGGCGACGACGGCCGCGCCTACCTGTGCACCGGCACGCTGCTCAACGATTCGATACAGTCGCAGACGCCCTACCTGCTGTCGGCCAGCCATTGCATCGGATCGGCCGCCATCGCACGCACGCTCAACACGTTCTGGTTCTACGATGCAGTCGCCTGCAACAGCACGGCGCAGCCGCAGTACGTGCAACTCAGCGGCGGCGCGCAGTTGCTGGGCCGCAGCCCGGATCACGACTGGTCGATCGTCCGACTACTCGATGTGCCGCCGACAGGTACGATGTTCGCGGCGTGGCGCGCCGAGCCGCTCGCCAATGGCATCGTCGTGGCATCGTTGCATCATCCCGAAGGCGACCTCGTCAAATGGAGCAAGGGCACGGTGACGGGCAGCCTGTTCATCGACGACGGCTTCGTGTTCGGCAGTTTTGACGAGGTGGTGTGGAACCAGGGCGTCACCGAAGCCGGATCGAGCGGCGGCGCGTTGCTGACGCTGGCGTCGGACGGCAGCTATTACGAGGTCCGCGGGGGTCTCTATGCAGGGATTTCGTCGTGCGCGTTGCCGGCGTATCCGGACTACTTTTCGCGGCTCGAGACCGCGCTGCCGGTGATGCGCTCGTATCTGACCCCGAATGCCGCCAATCCTTCCGGGAAGGTCGTCGCGACGGAGTTCTACAACCGGCAGCTCGACCACTATTTCCTGTCGACCAACCCGTTCGAGATCGCCAATCTCGACAGCGGCACGACCGTCGGATGGGTGCGCACGGGTCTGCGCTTCGTCGTATACGACAATCCAGCGCCGGGGACGAGTCCGGTGTGCCGCTTCTATCGCGCGCCTGCCTACGGCGATTCGCATTTCTATTCGGCGAGTCCCGAGGAATGCGCGGCCACCGCCGCCGCGCATCCGGTCGACTGGGTCTATGAAAGCGCCAACGTGTTCTACGTGCAGCGTCCGAACGCGACGACCGGCGCGTGCGCGGCCGGCACCCAGCCCGTCTACCGGTACTTCAACACGCGGACGACGAATCACCGCTACACGACGGAAGTTGTCGTGCGCAACGGGATGGACGCGTCGTACGAGTGGACGGCGGAAGGCTACGGGCCAGGGCCTTACCTCCCCATCATGTGCGCGGCGGCACAGTAGGCACGCGGCGGGGAAATGAGGATCAGGCTCGAATTTCCCTGCCGCGCGGCTAGAACCGATAGTCGATTGTCACCGGGGCGCCGACAGCAAGCGTGCTCCCGGCGCCCGCCGCCACGATCGCGTTCATCCCGAACGTGACGCCGCCCATCCGTTCGTCCATCCGGAACTCGCCCAGCGTGCGCAGCGGCTCGATGCCTACTTCGGCCGACCGCTGATCGGTCGTCGTCACCTGGCAGCGCACGCAGGGCTTGACGAACCTGAGCACGACGTCGCCGATGGCGATCGTGTCGATGTGATCCTCGGCGAAGGGCGGCAGTCCCTGCAGCACGATGTTGGGCCGGAACCGGTTCATCGGCAGCGCAGCGTGGCCGCGCGCCATCATCCGTTCGTTCAGTTCGGCGAGCGAGCCCGCGCCGATCACGAGCAGCGGATACCCGTCGGCGAAGTACGTGTGCGCGCCGGAGTCCCCCGCGTATGCGGTGTTACACAGCCGTGCGTGCGCGCGGTCGAAGCGGACGAGCCGCACGTCCGCGGCAAGCCAGGCCGAAAGCCACGCGGCGGCCGCATCGCCGGCGTCGTGGGCTCGACCATGATGCCGCCAGACGACCACGTCGCGCCCGCTGCCGGATGCGGCGGAAAGCGGGACCGTCAGTGCGGGCGAGCCGGGCGCCGACAGGTGCAGCGCACCACCGACCCCCGCGACCTCGACGAGCGCGAGCCGTGGCAATTCGCGCTGCGTGGCGAAGCGGCCGTCGCGATCGACGACCATGAACTCGCGATCGCCGACGCCGCCGGTCGCGAGCCCCGTAACCGCCACTTCCGCCGCCGCCGCCGGGATTGCGCGGCAACCCTTCACCGGATAGACGTGCAGCGATTCGATCAGCGCGTCGCTCATGTCAAAGCTCGACCCGAAAAATCGCGGACTTGAAGAGGAAAACGGGCGCCGGCGAACCGAGCGGCTGCTCCGAGCGACGGTAACCAAAAACGACATGTGGGCTGTCGGCCCGCGCGCTTCTGCACGGCCGCGAAGCGGCTGGCGAGCGGCGCGCTTCGTTTATCGAAGCCCCGCCGCGTAATCCGCCAGCGCTTTCATCTGCGTGTCGTTCATCCGCTGCGCGACGGCCGCCATGATCTTTCCCTGGGCGTCCTTGCCCGCCGCATCGTTGCCGCGCTCGCCGGTCTTGAAGGCCATGAGCTGCGCGTACGTGTAGTCCGAAAATTGTCCGGACAACCGCGGGTAGTTCTTCGGCACGCCGACGCCGTTCGGCGAATGGCACGCCGAACAGGCGGGAACGCCGCTTGCCGCATCGCCGGCGCGAAACAGCGACTGGCCCATTGCGACGAGCTGCGGATCCTTCGCGGTGCCATTCTTCGGCTTTTGCCGCGCGAAATAGACACCCAGGGCGGCCATGTCGGCGGGCGTCAGCGTGGCGACCATTCCCTGCATCACCGGATTGACGCGGATGCCGTCCTTGAAATGCTGCAATTGACGGCTGATATACTCGGCGCCTTGTCCGGCGAGATTCGGATTGGCGGAAACGGCACTGTTGCCGTCGGCGCCATGACATGCCGCGCAAATCGTCTCGGCGATTTGCTTGGCTTTGGCGAGGTCGGGCTTGCCCGTGCCTTGCGCGATGGCCGGCGATCCAAACAAGGCCAGCGCCGTCAGCGACATGGCGGCCAGCAACGACGTGCGATTCATTCTTTCGACTCCCCGATTGCGGCGCCAGGACGGTCGCGCGGCATGCGGACACGCACGGCGCGACGGCGGGACAGGCGCGCCGTGAACAAGCGCGCTATTGTAACGGAGTCGCGGCGGCCGGCCAAAAAGGGCGCGCTGACGCAAAGTTCGCCCGGCATGCCGCATCCGCTGGTGGGTGCGGAGTTCGTCATCGGCGCGGCGCAGGCATCCCAGCTGCCGCCTCCCGGCGTTCCCGAAATCGCGTTCGCCGGCCGGTCCAACGCCGGCAAGTCGAGCGCCATCAATGCGTTGGCCAACCGGACGCGG
>JBDTNR010000045.1:0-13531 GCA_039933655.1 Betaproteobacteria bacterium
CCCACCGGCACGACCGCGCCGTTCTCGGCGATGTCGGGCGTCTGGAAGAACGTGATGTCCTTGCTCTGTGCCGGCGCACCGCCGCCGAGCGCCTTCACCGTTTCGTCGAGCGTCTTGGTGTCGAACGCCGCCTTGTTCCAGGCATCGGCCGCCAGCGCGTCACCCGGCTTCAGCCACCCGGCAGCGGCCAGCAGCGCGAGCATCGTCGCGCCGCCGCCAGCCTTGAGTACATCCCTGCGTTGCGTGTTCATCGTCTCACCTCCGATCACGGGAACATTTCATTCTAGCGCGAACCCGGCCAACCGGGCGCGCACCTCCAGGCCAGCAGAATTTCCCTATCTGGCCCCACCCAAAATCCACTGCACCAGCGCCTTGGCATCGGCGTCCTTCAACTGCGGCTGCGCCGGCATCGGGATCGATCCCCAGTTGCCGGCGCCGCCCGCCTTGACCTTGGCGACGAGTCGGGATTCGGCGCCTGCATCGCCCGCATAGCGGGTCGCGATTTCGCGGAATCCGGGACCCACCAGCTTTTCGGCCACGCCGTGGCACGCCGTGCAGGCCGAGGTACGGGCCAGGTCGAGACCGGATTTCGGCGCGGCGACCTTGCCGGCATCGCGTGGCGCCACGGTTCCGATACCTCGCGACTGCTCGGCCAGGTTGCCATGCTGGTCGCGCGCGTAATCCGGCATTTCCGACGACAGGCGCACGTCCTGCACGCAGTTGGTCATGCACGCGGTATTGCGAGTGTCGGGCTTGCCTTCGCGACGCATGAAACCGTGATCGGTCGTGAAGCCGTCGCGATTGGGCATCTTCACCTTCGGCAGCGAGTCCTGGTCGACGGCTGCGTCAGCCGGCAGGATGTCGTTCAGGTTCAGCACGTACGCGGTCAGCGCATAGACCTCGTTCGGCGTCAGGGTCTGCGGCGCGTTGAACGGCATCGCGCGGTTGATGTAATCCCACAGCGTCGTTGCGTAGTTCAGCTTGCTGCCGGTCGACCGCACCGGCTGGTCGGTGGCAAGCGAACCGACACCGCCGGCGATCAGCAGGTAGCTATTCGACTCGCCGAATGTGCCGTGGCAGCTCGCACACTTTTCGTCGTAGATCGTCTGGCCTTCGGCGACCGAGCCGCGACCCTTGGGCAAGCCGGTGCCGTCGGGCCGGACGTCGATGTTCCAGCCGGCGATTTCCAGGGGGGAGGCCGGCTTGCCAAAGCCGAACTGGAGCGGCGCGGCGACGGCGAAGGGCAACATCGCGCAAAGAGTCGCACCAACACCCAGAAGCACAAAATTGCGTATTGCCTTTCCCAGCGGCAATGCGCCTCGTTGCGAAAGGACTCGCAGGTCAGAGGACCTGGACATTGCTGACCTCGCCGGTCGCATCCACGCGCCACGTCTGGACCGCGTTGTTGTGATAGATCGAACGCGTGCCGCGCACGGCGCGCAACTGCCGTATCGTCGGCTGCACGTAGCCCGTGTCGTCGATGACGCGCGACTGCAGGAGCGCCGGGCCGCCGTTCCATGTCCAGTCCGCGCGAAAGCGCGTGAGCGCCATCGACAGCACCGGCTCCTGCAACCGCGCCGTGCGCCAGTTGCGCCCGCCGTCGGTCGACACGTCGACGCGCTTCACCTTGCCGCGGCCCGACCACGCGAGGCCGGTGATCTGGTGATAGCCGCGGTCGAGCAGCACCTGGCCGCCGGACGGCGACGTGATGACGCTCTTGGCTTCCTGGATCCAGCTGTACTGCCGGTGCTTGCCGCCGGGCATGAGGTCGACGTAGTGCAGCGATTCCTCTCGCGTATTCCACGGCGCGTCGCCGACTTCGATGCGGCGCAGCCACTTGACGCTGGACACCCCCTGCACGCCCGGCACCAGCAGCCGCAGCGGATAGCCCTGCTCGGGACGCAGCATCTCGCCGTTCTGGCCGTAGCAGACCATGACGCCGTCGAGGGCCATGTCCAGCGGAATCGTCCGCGTCAGCGATGCGCCGTCCGCGCCTTCGGCAAGCACGAACCTTGCCTTCCGCCGATCGATGCCCGTCTCGTCGAGCAGCGTCGACAGCAGCACGCCCGTCCATTCGCTGCACGAGAGCATGCCGTGCGTGTACTGGACGGTCGGTACGGCGACGTTGCCCCATTCCATGCCGGTGTTGGCGCCGCACTCGATGAAATGCACGCGCGAAACGGAAGGGAAGGCAACGATGTCGTCCATCGCGTAGACGCGCGGGTTGGCGACGAGTCCGTGAATCATCAGCCGGTGCTGGTGCGGGTCGACGTCCGGCATGCCGGCGTGATGCCGCTCGAAATGCAGGCCCGACGGCGTGATGATGCCGAAGAGGTTTTGCAGCGGCGCGAAGGACACCGACGAATGCGGCGTTCGAGTCAGGCCCGGGCTTTCGCGCCGCCTGACGTTGGCCTCGTACTTCGACGGGACGCCGTACGGCGACGCCAGGACCGGCGCGCCAAGCGTTCGGCTCCACTCGGGGACGTTCGGCGGCAGGTTCTTCGTGAGCCCGTCGTCGGCCACGGCGCGCGCGCCGGCGGTGGCCGCCAGCAGTCCCCCGCCCACCGCCGACGCGCGGCGCAGGAAGCCCCGCCGCTCCTGGTCCGGCGGTGCCGTCAGATGATTTTCCGGCGCCGGGCGTATGCGTCCCGGCGAGCCGTGGCGACCCGCCATCCTTCCTCCTTGCGTTGCTAGTGCTGAGCCGCGAAGTGCAGCAGATTCTTCTTCAACGGCTTCTGCTCGTCGAGCCGGCTTGCGATCTGCAGGCAGACACTGCGGCAGATTTCCACGAACTCCGCATCGCAGACGCGATAGAACACCATGTTGCCGTCGCGCCGCCGGCGCACCACCCCCGCCTGCAACATGAGCGCGAGGTGCCGCGAGACATTGGACTGCGTGGCCCCCGTGGCTGCGACCACCGCGGACACCGACCGCTCGTCCTGGCAGATCGTGTGCAGGATCTTGAGCCGAGTCGGCTCCGACAGAATGCCGAAGTACCGCGCAACGACGGCGAAAACCTGCCCCAACTCGTCGGTACTGGCGGACGCCGGGGGGGCCACTCGTTTCCTGCCCGGTTTCGCGTTCGCTGCCGTCATTTGTTTATGAGCATATACGCATAAATGCTGCGGCGTCAAATCGCGGACTCGCGCTTCCCCTGCCTGCGCGCCTCGTAGAACTTCCTACGAAAGTCGCGGGCCGCCCGAAGGCGTTCGTGCCGACGCAACTACGTCGTCATCGCCGCCGCATTGAGCATGCCCACGCCGACGGAAAGCGCGGCAAGGAGTGTAGCCCCCGCCACGCGCCCGTTGCGGACCGCTTCGGCGAACTTCGGCACCAGGTGGCCGACCAGGAAGAACACGACGACCTGGACGACGAGGGCGATGCCGCCCCACGTCACGAGGTCGAGCGCGGAAACGCTCTGCGTGACGGCGCGCGACAGCGGCAGCACGAAACCGATCACGGCGCCGGCGAGCGAAATGGCGGCCGCGGTATTCCCGTCCCGAATGAGGCCCAGCTCGTGGTAGGGCGTGACGGCGAGATAGACGGTGACGAACACGACCAGCAGCGCCAGCGACAGCGCGAAATAGAGCAGGAAGGCCGGAAGCCCCGCGAGCGAATCGGACAGCGTCATCATGGACCTCGTCGAAGGTGTCAGGTGAAGTAGTGGGGGACGAACCGGCTGGTGTTGCGCGTGATCGGGCTCTGGTCTTCGCGCAGGCCGATGCCCGCGGGTTCGTCGCCGATGATCCACGAGCCGATCGTCACGTAGTCGTCGCCGAAGCGCGGGATCGGCGCGTACGCCTGGAAAATGCGGCCCTCCTCGCCGTATTCGCCGTCGGCCGCGATCACCCCGCCGTCCTTGTGGATGACGACGTTGGCGCCTTCGCGCGACAGGAGGGGCTTTTCGACGTAATCGCCCCGGATGCGCCCCGCCTCGAAGTAGGCGGGCAGCAGGTTGGGATGATCGGGAAAAAGCTCCCACAGGATCGGCAGCAGGCCCTTGTTGGACAGCACCATCTTCCACGCGGGCTCGATGACGCGCAGGCTGGACGTCAGCAGGTTCGTGCCGAACGATTCGCCGGCGAGCCATTCCCACGGATAGAGTTTGCAGAGGACGCGAATCTCCTCGTTGCTCTCGTCGACGAACACGCCGGCGGTGGCATCCCAGCCGATGTCCGCGATGTCGATGAAGCGCGTCTCGACGCCGCCCTGCGTGGCGACGTCGCGCAGGTAGTCGACGTTGCCGCAGTCCTCCTCGCTTTCGGCCACGCACGTGAAATGCACGGGTGTGCCTTCGGACCAGGTCACCGCGAACGCCCGCCAGCTCGCGATCAGCTTTTCATGGAGCGAGTTGAACTGGTCGGCGTCGGGATTGGTCGGCTTGATCGCCTGTTCGAGCCACCGCCACTGGGCCACCGATGCCTCCAGCAGCGCCGTCGGCGTATCCGCGTTGTACTCGAGCAGCTTCACCGGCCCCTTGCCGTCGTAGGCGAAGTCGAAGCGGCCGAATAGCGACAGTTCCTTCGCGCGCCACGACCGCGCGACACGCTCGTGCCAGGCCTTGGGAATGGCCAGCGCGTCGAAGCGCTTGCGGGCGACGACATGCTCGACGGCGTCGAGACAGCGCGCATGCAGTTCGGCGGCGGCAGCCTCCAGCGCGTCGATCTCCCCCCAGGTGAACCGGTAGCAGCGCGACTCGTCCCAGTAGGTGCCGTCGATCGAGTGATAGCCGAAGCCGATCTCCTCGCAGTCCTCGCGCCAGTTCGCCCGCGGCGTCCGCATCTCGCGATTCATGACGCGGACGACCCATGCGAACCGAAGCCGCCGCGCGCAACGCTGTGGCCGCCCGAGGACGAACTGCTGCGGCTGCTCGTGCTGCTGCGGCTGCCGCCGCCGCTGCTGCGTCCGATCGACGGTCCAAAGAAGGTATGCGAACGCGAGCCGTCGCTGCGGCGCGCCTCCTGCTGCTCGCATTCCCTGGGGTCCCCCCAGTCGGCCAGGCACTCCTCCTTGGTCGCATAGGACGCCCGGCGACTGGACGTCGTCGAATCGCCGCAGCCGGAAAGCGCGGCCGCGCCGATCAGAACCAGCGTGACACAGGCGGAGGACTTGCGGGGTCGGCGGGCCATGAGGCCGCCATCATAGCGCCTGCGCGCGTCGATTTCGCGACCTGGCAGGGCAGCGCTGGCGGCCTGTCGCGCGCGGCGCGCACCAGCCTCCGCGCAGCGAGGGGGCGTGCCGTCCCGGCGTGGCTAGTGAACGACCGCGCTCGACAGGAACCGCAACAGCGAACCGTTCTTCAGGCGGAACACGCCCTCACCCACGCCTTCCGCGCCCTCGATCTCGGCTCGCGTCAGGTCGATTTCCGTGTCGCCGCGGCGCGCTTCCAGCACGACGTCGTCGGCGACCGTGTATTCGTCGGGCACGCGCAGATAGCCCGTCTCGAAGATGATCCCGTCGATCACCACGAAATCGGCACCCTTCATCGTGTCGAAAAGTTCGAGCATTCGCATCAGTTCCTCGTCCGGATGGCGGGCACCCGCACAGCCTGTTCCGGCCGCCAGGACCCTCCTTGATTCGGAAATGGGGGCGATTCGCCGCCCCTTCAAGCAGGCCGGCAGGTACCCTTGCTTCATCGCCATAACGGGCGGAGGGAACGCCGTGAGGACCGCGGCCGCCGGGCGGCGCGGGCGGAACGACGGACGGCGGTCAGCTGATCAGCGCGCGGACGAAGTTGGGCAGCGCAAAAGTCGCCCGGTGCGTATCGCCGTTGTAGTAGCGGAGGTCGGCGAGCGCGCGCTGGGAGACACGGCGGTCGACCTGCAGCGGCGTCATGCCGCGCGGGTCGAGCAACGCCGAGCAGCAGGCCATCATCCACATGCCGCCGTAGAGCGGAACCGACGTCACGTAGGGCGCGACGGTGGTGAACGCGCTGCGCAGGTGGCCGAGCGTCGTGCGGATGCGCTCGGGATGCGCGACGGGGCTGCCGATGTGCAGCGTCATCGCGCCCATCAGCGACAGGCGCGCCGCGCACGCCCGGTAGAATTCCGGCGTGTAAAGCTCGAGCGACGGGCCGCCGGCATCCGTCAGGTCGAGCACGATGAGGTCGAACTGCTCGGTCGTGTTGCGGACGAAGGCGAAGCCGTCCTCGATCTTCACCGTCACGCGCGGATCGTCGAGTGCGCCCCGATGCACGGCCTGCAGGTATTTGCGCGCGATGTCGACGACGGCGAGGTCGATCTCGACCAGCGTCACCGACTTGATCGACGGGTGCTTCAAGAGCTCCTCGGCGGACCCGCCATCGCCTCCGCCGATGATCAGCGCGCGCTCCGGCTGCGGGTGCGTCACCGCCGCGACGTGGATCAGGTTCTCGTGATAGAAGAACTCGTCGCGCTCCGATGTCATGAAGTGACCGTCGAGGCGAAAGAGCTTGCCGAAGGTCGCGCTGTCGTGAACCTCGACCGCCTGAAACGGCGACCGGAACTTCTCGAACTGCCGGGACGAGCGGATGAAGAACGCCCAGTCGTCCGTCAGGTACTCGGTCATCGCGCCGGGCGCGATGTCACCGGGAGGAGGCGGCGCGCCGTCCTCCGGACGATCAGGCATCCTTGCCACCGCGATGGATCGCCTGGTAGTGCGTGTGCTCCGGCCGCAACGCGGCCTGCAGCGTCCGAAAGACCTGCTCGGCCTTGGCGGTGTTGTCCGTGTGCAGGTTGCAGACGTAGACGTCCACGGTGACGAAGTTCGCCTCCGGCCACGTGTGGATCGCGATATGGGATTCGGCGAGCAGCACCGTTCCCGTCACGCCTTGCGGCTCGAACTGGAAGAAACTATCGCCCACGACCGTCAGCCCGGCGTCGCGCGCCGCATTGACGCACAGGGCGCGCAATGACGCCGCCTGCGTGAATTCCGGCGTATCGGCGGGACATCCGTACCACTCGCCCAAGAGATGGATTCCGTCCATCAGCACCCGTCCCTTTTCTTTTCGCGTTTTCCGTTGCCTATCCCCGGATGCGAAGTGCGTTGATCCCGATGCGGGTCGCCGCGCCGGGAAAACATAGAATTATTGCACATTTGACGTCGCGAAGCGATAATTTAACGCTGTTCCGCAATGCTTCAACGTGATTTCCGCCCGTTTCACCGCCGCAGTACCACCTTTTCCGCAAGCTCCCCGTCATGACCGCAGCCACGGCTCCACGCGCTACCGATATCGAACTTGCCAATGCCATCCGCGCACTTGCGATGGATGCCGTCGAAGCGGCGAAATCGGGCCATCCGGGCATGCCGATGGGAATGGCGGACATTGCCGTCGCCTTGTGGAACCGGCACCTGCGCCACAACCCTGCCAATCCGCACTGGCCGGATCGCGACCGCTTCGTGCTGTCGAACGGGCACGGCTCGATGCTGCAGTACGCGCTGCTGCACCTGACGGGTTACGACTTGCCGATGGCGGAGTTGCGCAACTTCCGGCAGCTGCATTCGAAGACGGCCGGGCATCCCGAGACTGGCGTAACACCCGGTGTCGAAACCACGACCGGGCCGCTGGGCCAGGGTCTCGCCAATGCCGTGGGCCTGGCGCTGGCCGAAGCGCTGCTCGCCCACGAGTTCAACGCGCCGGGCCACACGATCGTCGATCACCACACGTACGTGTTCCTGGGCGACGGTTGCCTGATGGAAGGCATTTCGCACGAGGCCTGCTCGCTCGCTGGCACGTGGGGGCTCGGCAAGCTCATCGCGTTCTACGACGACAACGGCATCTCGATCGACGGCCACGTGAAGGGCTGGTTCACCGACGACACGCCGCAGCGCTTCGCGGCGTACGGCTGGCACGTCGTCGCGAACATCGACGGCCATGACGTGGAGGCGGTCGATGCCGCGCTCAAGTCGGCGCAGGCGGTCACCGACCGGCCGTCGCTTCTGTGTTGCAAAACAATCATCGGCAAGGGCGCGCCCAACAAGGGCGGGACCGAGCACGTGCACGGCGCCGCGCTCGGCGAGAAGGAAGTGGCCGCCACGCGCGCGGCGCTCGGCTGGACGCATCCGCCGTTCGAGATTCCGGACGCGATCTATGCCGGATGGAACGCGCGCGAATGCGGCGCGCTGCTCGAGGCCGACTGGACCAAGCGGTTCGCCGCGTACGGCGCCGCGAATCCGGAGCGTGCCGCGGAATTCACGCGTCGCAATGCCGGCGACCTGCCGGCGAATTTCCCGGCCAGCGCCACCGCGTTCATCGCCGCGCAGGCGGTGAAGGGCGAGACGGTGGCCACGCGCAAATCGTCGCAGCAGGCGATCGAGGCCTACGCCAGGGTGCTGCCGGAGATGATCGGCGGCTCCGCGGACCTCACCGGATCGGTGTTTACCAACTGGTCGGGCAGCAAGGTCGTCGCGCGCGACGCGTCCGGCGGGCTCGCCGGTAACTACGTGAACTACGGCGTACGCGAATTCGCGATGAGCGCCATCGCCAACGGCCTGGCGCTGCACGGCGGGTTCATTCCGTACGTCGGGACGTTCCTCACGTTTTCCGACTATGCGCGCAACGCGCTCCGGATGGCGGCGCTGATGAAACTGCGGTCGATCTTCGTTTACACGCACGACTCCATCGGCCTGGGCGAAGACGGCCCGACGCACCAATCGGTCGAACACACGGCGAGCCTGCGCCTCATCCCGGGCATGGACGTCTGGCGGCCCTGCGACACTGTCGAATCCGCGGTGGCCTGGGCGGCGGCGCTCGAACGCCGCCATGGGCCGACGTGCCTCGTGTTCACGCGGCAGAACCTGCCGTTTGTGCCGCGCGACGATGCGCGGATCGACGCCATCGGACGCGGTGGCTACGTGCTCGCCGATTTCGACGCGGCAAACGCCGGTTCGCTGGCGATCATCCTGGCGACCGGCTCCGAGATCGCGCTCGCCCTGGGGGCGCGCGAGGCGCTGGCCAGCGATGGCGTGAACGTGCGCGTCGTGTCGATGCCGTGCACGAGCGTGTTCGACCGCCAGGACGTCGCCTATCGTGCGTCCGTGTTGCCGGCCGGCGTGCCGCGCGTGGCGGTCGAGGCCGGCGTCACTTCGTTCTGGCACAAGTACGTCGGTGCGGCGGACGATCCCGCCGCGGCTGTGGTCGGCATCGACACGTTCGGCGAATCGGCGCCGGCGCCGGTGTTGTTCAAGCATTTCGGCTTCACCGTCGACCGTGTCGCCGCCGCGGTGCGCGGCGTGCTGTAACGCGGGCAGCTCGAGACTTCAAGTCCATCCCGCGATGAACGACGTCACCATCCGCCCCGCCGTCCCGGCCGACGCGTCCGCCATCGCGCAGGTGCGCGTCGACGCGTGGCGCGCCACCTATCGCGGCATGATTCCCGACGCGTATCTCGCCGCAATGAAGGTAGAGGAAAGCACGGCGCTCTGGGACAAGGTATTGACGGCGGCGCCGAACGCGACGAACACGTTCGTCGCCGAAGTCGACGGCCGGGTGGTCGGCTTCGCGGCGGGCATGATGCTCGCCGAGCCGAAGCATGACCTGAACGGAGAGTTGTCCGCCGTCTACCTCGTCCGCGATGCGCAGCGCGCGGGTATCGGACGCCGGCTGGTCGCCGCGGTGGCTACCGCCCAGCGCGCGCATGGCGCCAACGGACTCATCGCCTGGGTGATCGCCGGCAACAAGCCGGCGCGCGCGTTCTATGAAGCGCTCGGCGCCGATCTGCTCGTCGAGCAACCCTTCACGTGGGACGGGATGGATCTCGTCGAAGTCGGCTACGGCTGGCGCGACCTGCCCGCCCTGATCGCCGCCGGCGGTGCGCCGGCTGCACTGCATTGACCATCACTCGAGTGGAACGGGAGAAGACAGCATGACTATCAAAGTCGCGATCAATGGCTATGGCCGCATCGGACGCAACATCCTGCGGGCGCACTACGAAGGCGGGAAGAAGCACGACATCGAGATCGTCGCGATCAACGATCTGGGCAGTCCCGAGACCAACGCGCACCTGACGCGCTACGACACCGCGCACGGCAAGTTCCCTGGCAAGGTGGAAGTCGATGGCGACGCGATGGTCGTCAACGGCGACCGCATCAAGGTGTTCGCCACTCGCGACCCGGCGGCGCTGCCGTGGGCCGCGCTCGGCGTCGACGTGGTCCTCGAATGCACGGGCTTCTTCACAACCAAGGAAAAGGCCGGCGCGCACCTGAAGGGCGGCGCCAAGAAGGTGATCATTTCCGCACCCGGCGGCAAGGACGTCGACGGCACCGTCGTCTACGGCGTCAATCACCAGACGCTGAAAGCGTCCGACACGGTGATCTCCAACGCGTCGTGCACGACCAACTGCCTGGCGCCGCTGGTAAAGCCGCTGAACGACAAGATCGGCCTCGTCAATGGCCTGATGACGACCATTCACGCCTACACCAACGACCAGGTGCTGACCGACGTGTATCACGAGGACCTGCGTCGCGCGCGCTCGGCCACGATGAGCATGATCCCGACCAAGACCGGCGCCGCCGCGGCCGTCAGCCTCGTGCTGCCGGAATTGAAGGGCAAGCTCGACGGCTACGCGATCCGCGTGCCGACGATCAACGTGTCGATCGTCGACCTTTCGTTCATCGCCGCGCGGGACACCTCGGTCGACGAAGTCAACGGCATCATGAAGGCGGCAGCGGAGTCCGGTCCGCTGAAGGGCGTCCTCAACTACAACACGGCGCCGCTGGTGTCGATCGACTTCAACCACGACCCGGCGTCGTCGACGTTCGACGCGACGCTGACCAAGGTGTCGGGACGGCTGGTGAAGGTGTCGAGCTGGTACGACAACGAGTGGGGATTCTCCAACCGCATGCTCGACACGACGGTCGCGTTGATGGCGGCGAAGTAACCGGCGGATCGCGCGCATGGCACTGCCCGGCGTGATCGTGCGGCCGATCGAGTTGCGCGACATCGGCTCGTTCGCCGAATGCACGGCCGCCGTGATCGCCGAGCGCGATTTTCTCGCGTGGCAGGCGCCGTTTCCGCTCGAGTCCACCGCGCAGTTCGTCGCCGCCAACATCCGCACCGGCAATGCGCAGTACGTCGCGGACGACGGCGGCCGCATCGTCGGCTGGTGCGACATCGTGCGCTCGGACATTCCGGTGCACCGGCACTGCGGCGCGCTGGGGATGGGAGTGCTCGCGGAGTATCGCGAACAGGGACTCGGGCGCCGGCTCATCGACGCCACGCTCGCTGCGGCGCGTGGGGCGGGGTTCGAACGCGTCGATCTGGTCGTCTACGCCCGCAACATTCGCGCGGCCGCGCTCTACCGCAACGCGGGCTTCGTGGTCATCGGCCGGCGCACGCGCGGCAAGAAGCTCGGCGGCGATTACGACGACGAAATACTGATGGGTGTTGTATTCGACGAGGCAGACACATGAACTTCAAGCGACTCTCCGATATCGACGTGCGCGGCAAGCAGGTGTTCATCCGCGCCGACTTGAACGTGCCGCAGGACGACGCCGGCCACATCACCGACGACATGCGGATCCGCGCGTCGGTGCCGGGCATCCGCGATGCGCTCGCCCGCGGCGCGGCAGTCATGGTGACGTCGCATCTCGGCCGCCCGACCGAAGGCGACTGGAAGGCCCGTGACTCGCTGGCTCCGGTGGCGGAGCGACTTGCCGACCTGCTGGACATGCCGGTGCCGCTGGTCCGCGACTGGGTCAACGGCGGCGCGTGGCTCGCGGATCTCAAGCCCGGGCAGGTCGTGCTGCTCGAGAACTGCCGGTTCAACAAGGGCGAGAAGAAGAACAGCGACGAACTCGCGCAAACGATGGCGAAACTGTGCGACGTCTACGTGAACGATGCGTTCGGCACCGCGCACCGCGCGGAGGCGACGACGCACGGCATCGCGAAGTTCGCCGCCATCGCCTGCGCCGGACCGTTGCTCGCCGCCGAACTCGACGCGCTGGCCCGCGCGCTGGCGAACCCGGCGCGGCCGCTGATCGCGATCGTTGCGGGCTCGAAGGTATCGACCAAGCTGACGATCCTGCGCTCGCTGATCACCCGCGTCGACGGCCTGATCGTCGGCGGCGGCATCGCAAATACGTTCATCCTCGCCGCCGGCGGCAAAATCGGCAGCTCGCTCGCGGAACCCGATCTCGTGGGCGAGGCGAAGGCGATCCTCGACGCGTTTCCGGGCAAGGTGCCGATCCCCGTCGACGCCGTGGTCGCCCGCGAGTTCTCGGCCACCGCCAAGCCAGAATTGAAGGCGATCGAAAACGTGCAGCCCGGCGACTTGATCCTCGACATCGGCCCGACGACGGTGGCGGGGTTGAAGATGATGATCGCGACGGCGGGCACGATCGTCTGGAACGGTCCGGTCGGCGTGTTCGAGTTCGATGCGTTCGCCGGCGGCACCAGGGCCATCGCCGAGGCGATTGCCGCTTCGAATGCGTTCTCGATCGCCGGTGGCGGCGACACGGTGGCCGCCATCGCCAAGTTCGGCGTCGCCGACAAGATCGGCTACATCTCGACCGGCGGCGGCGCGTTCCTCGAATTCCTCGAGGGCAAGACGCTGCCGGCCGTGGCGATTCTCGAGCAGCGGGCCTAGCCGCCTCCGGCCGCGGGCGGGTGGCCGCGTCCCGCGCCCGCCGGTCCCGGACCTTTCAGAAGGCGACGTTTGCCGCGCCCTTCAGCGCGAGAATGCGCCGCGCGTCGTCGGGGGTCGCGATCTCGAGCCCCAACCCTTCGATCGTCTGGCGCACGGCGCGCACCTGCGCGGCATTGGATTCCGCGAGCTTGCCGGGTCCGAGCCACAGGCTGTCTTCCAGGCCCACCCGCACGTTGCCGCCCATCGCGGCCGACATCGCCGCGACCGGCAACTGGTTGCGTCCGGCGCCGAGCACGCTCCACCGGTACTGGTCACCGAACAGCCGGTCAGCCGTCCGCTTCATGTGCATGACGTCGTCCGGATGCGCGCCGATGCCGCCCAGGATGCCGAACACGCTCTGGATGAACAGCGGCGCGGCCACGATGCCGCGCTCGAAGAAATGGTGCGCCGTGTACAGGTGGCCGATGTCGTAGCACTCGATCTCGAAACGCGTGCCGTTGTCGGCGCACGACGTCAGAATGTGCTCGATGTCGGCGAACGTGTTGCGAAAGATCCGCGATGCCGAGCCTTCGAGGTACTCGCGCTCCCAGTCGTACTTGAACTCCCTGAAGCGCTTCAGCATCGGATAGAGGCCGAAGTTCATCGAGCCCATGTTGAGCGACGCGACCTCCGGCTTCAACTGCAGCGCCGGCTGCAGTCGCTCCTCGATCGACATCGTCGCGGCGCCGCCCGTCGTGAAGTTGATGACGACGTCGGATCGGCGCCGGATGTCGGGCGCGAATTCGCGGAAGTATTTGGGGTCCTGCGTGGGGTGCCCGTCGACGGGGTCGCGCGCATGCAGGTGGACGATCGCCGCGCCCGCTTCGGCGGCGGCGACGGCCGCATCGGCGATCTCCTGCGGCGTGACCGGCAGGTGCGGCGACATCGACGGCGTGTGGATCGATCCCGTGATCGCGCAGGTGATGATG